>JABDGM010000021.1 GCA_013286045.1 Planctomycetota bacterium
CCGGCTTGCCAGCGCGGGGTGGTGATTTTTTCGCGGTCCTTTTCGCCGCCGCGGAGGATCGTGGCGAGGGCCTCGATTTTGGGTTCGAGGCGGGCGGATTCGCGCTGAGCATTTGAGAGCTCTTTGGCGAATTGGCCATCATCCACGCGCGGGAAACGGAGGCGAACGTTTTCCATCGGCGTGGTCGCGGAGAGGCGCGAGGCTTCGACAAGCGAGGCGCAGGCTTTGTTGGATTTCAGGAGGTCGTAGTACTGTTTGGTTGGGAGGTAATCGGGGCGGTAGTTGCGCATGATTCGCTCGTCGAAGAAAGTCGACATGTAGGTCGACATTTCGGCGGTTTCCCAAGGCTCGACGTGTTTGCCCGTTTTGCGGTTGGGGTGGACGGTGAAGTACAGGCCGCCGGTTTCGTAGGCAAGGCGGCTGAGGCCGAAGGGGCCGAAGCCGGAATCGATTTGTTCTTCGTCTTTCGCGGTGCCGCCGAAGAGGAGCATGAGGCGCTCGGGGAGGAGTGACTCGGGACCGGTGTGGACGGGCGCTTTTTGCGGCGATTGGTCGAATTTGGGGTCGGGGTCAACCCATTTGACGTAGGCGGTTTCGCGGCCGAAGGGGGCAGGGACGCCGACGACGTACACGGGGATTTCGTATTTGCGGCAGAGGTCGACTGTGGGGTCGAGGGCCTGGATATCGTCGCCGGCTTCGTCGGTGAAGACGACGATCATGACGTTGCGACGCGGGTTGGCGATGCGGTAGTGGCGGAATTTATCGGCGATAAAGCCGACGGATTGGAAGGTGTTTTCGACGCCGTTATCTTGCGGGTCGTCTTCGATGCCGCGCACGGCGGCTTGGATGGCGCTGAGTTCGGCGATGGGTTTCGGCGTGAGCAGCCTCACTTTGTTGCCGAACTCGGCGATCGATGTCAGGAGGGGCTCTTCCCCTTTATCTTTGAAGGCCTTGTTGCCGGACGATTCGATGACGCCGAGCTCTTTGTAGACGCGGTCGAAGCGCTTGGCGACGCTTTCGCGCTGCGGTTTAAGACTGCCGGATTGGTCAAAGAGCCAAACGACGAGCGTGGGGCGCTCGTCGAGCGAAAGGAGTATTTCGTGTGTGATGCGGTCGACGGCGCCGCTGGCGCCCGTGGTACCGACACTGCCGGAGCCTTTGATGACGACGTTTTCCGGCAGGTTAGGCGATTGAAGGACGGTTTGGTTGAGGTCTTGAACTTGGACTAGTCCGCCGATGCCGGTGCCGACGGGTGTAGCGGGGACGAGTTGGCGGTTGATCGCGGGAAGCGCAGCGCCTTCGAGCAGGGCGGACGGGCGGGCGTTGCCGGTGCCGCCTTCGCTGAGAGCGCCGACCTGTTCGTGGGGGTCGGTGGAGAAGTGGACTTCCTGGGGCGGTGGGGCGTCGTTGACTTCGACTTTGGGGTCAAGCGTCAGCAGAATCGAGTGGCGAAGGGGGAAGTAGATGGCAAGCGAGGCAAGGAGCAGCAGAATTGCCGCGTGGACGAAAAAACTGAGTGACCAGGCGGAGAGCTCGCGCAGCGAGACGAGGCGTTTTAGGGCGTCAGCCAGCTTCGACCATCGCCGTGGATTATCGACTGTCGCCACGAGTAGAACCTCGACGCCGCGCTAATTGACCGAAATGGAGTTCGGCCCAGCCGATTACTATTGTCAATCATGGCGTCGAAATGGGCAACTGCGAGGCGCGGCGAGGGTGGGGGCAGATTCTAGATGAGGCGATTCGATTGGGACGCGGTATCTGCTTATAATGGACGCCGCGTAAAACCTCCTCTTCTGCAAGGGCTGGAAGTGCAATGATTACGAATCGGAAAGTAGCCGGTGTTTTGCTCAGCGCGGCGATCTTGATGCTGTGGACAGTCTCTGCGAAGGGGCAGGCGGCGTCGGAGCAGATGTCGGTGACAACCGCCGATGGCGTGATGCTGCGAGGAATGTACTTTCCCGGTGCGGCGCGAAAAGGCTCGACGCAGGCGAAACAGACGACGCCGGTCGTGATGCTTCACGATTTCAAAGGGACCAAGGCAACGTTCGCTCCGCTGGCCCAGGCATTGGTGACGGCGGGGGATCCGAACGCGGAGCATCCTTACTTTGCGGCCGTCATCGTGGATTTGCGCGCGCACGGCGAGAGCACGAAGCAACTTACAGGTGATGGCGGTGTAACGGACTTGGATCCGGCCAAGCTCGGGAAGGACGGATTGGCGTCGATGTCGACGCTCGATATGGAAGCGATTCGTGACTTCCTAGTCGACAAAAACGACGCGGGCGACTTGAACTTGAACAAGCTATGCCTGGTTGGTTCGGGAATGGGAGCAAGCGTGGCCGTGAATTGGGCAGCGCACGATTGGGCGGCGCCGCCGCTCGCGGTGGGCAAGCAGGGGCAAGACGTGAAAGGGCTCGTATTGATATCGCCGCGGTGGAGCTACAACGGGCTAATGATGCAGGAGGCGTTGAAGTTCGGCGCTTTCAAGAAGAACACGGCGTGGATGCTCATCGGCGGCGTTCAGGATCAAAAAGGGAAACAGGAATTGTCGCGGGTGCAGGCGCAACTCGACAAGTCGCACCCGGCGACAGATAAAACGGGCGCAAAGCTGCGCAGCGGACTGGAAGTGATGGCACTGCCGACCAGCTTGGAGGGAGACGTGCTTGTGGGGAAGAGCGGCGACGCGATCGATGCCGCGATCGTTAAATTTCTGACGGATAACGTGGCGGCGGCTCAGCTGCCTTGGACGAATCGGCGGAATAAGATTCCGTGAGGTTTAGTCGGCGGCGACAGGCGGCGTAAGTTGCGCTTGCGGCGGCGCTGCTGTGGGCAGCGAGCGGACCGGGACCAAATCGCCCATCGCGGCTTCGCGGACGTTTGCATCCCCTTGGAAGCCAGGGCGGCGGCTTTGGCGAACAGTCGAGGCGCGGGAAACGCGGTCCGGGATTTTCAGCTCGGCACCGATCGGCAGCAGGTTTGGATCGGAGAGGATGTCGCGATTTAGCTCGAAGATTTCTTTGCCGCGATGGGGATCGCTGAGATACAAGGCGGCTAGTTTTTCAAGCGAGTCGCCGTCCGCAACTACGTGCGTTTGAGAGTCGTCGGAGTCATTCGTGGCGAGCGGCGACGGCAATGGTTGGGGACCGCTTTCTGCGAACGCCGTATTTGTGTACGCCGCTGGGATGGCAGGAGTGTTCGCTGCGTAATTCGTGGCGTCGTTGAAATTGGTTGGCGGGGACGCCCAGACTGACGCGATCTGCGATGGACCAGTGTTCATTGGAGGCGGTGAGGTTTGAACATCGACCGGCGGTAGGCGTCGGACGGTGATCGGACTTCGGGCTTCGCTTCCGACGGCGCGCGGAGCCTCATTGCGTAGGTGAACGACAGGGCCGCTCGTTTCGAAGGATCGCGGTGGCGTGATCGTCGAGACGGAGCCAAATTGCACGGTGGAGTGATCGAATGGCGGACTTGAAAATGTTGAAATTGGAGCGAGCGGCGGCAAGAGCGCTGGCGCATCGAGCACGCTCGTTGTTTTGGAAGGTGCATCTGCATCGGGCAAAAGCTGGACGCTTGCAACCGAGTTCGACGAGGTGTTTGGCGCGAGGGGAGGCGCGAGTGCGACGGCCTGCGGGACGGACGACGCGGGCGGCACGACCGCAGTTTTGCTGACTACGGGTTGGCCCAAGAGGACGGCGACCGCCAAACCAGTGGCGAGAATGGCTGTTGCTAGGAACAGCTTCTGAAATGCGGACACGGAAAACCTCGGGATCGAGCGGGTGACCGGAACACCAACCTGGTGAAGCCGACACTCTGCTTGCGACGGGTTCGTCCGTGAACTGGCATCGAGACCGCGCGGGGGTGCGGGTCTGCTTTAGTATTCGTCACGCGAAGGGGTGAAGTTCGCGGGGAAGCGGAGCGCGCGACGCTTTTTGGCGGCTTGGGGTGCGGTCCGCAACGTGGGCGGACACTGTGCGCTCGAGGCAAAGTTTGCCGGCTATTCCGTAGGCGGGGCTTGCGTCGACTATCGCGCTGGCTGCATACCACGGGTCGAAGCTGCCGGCGCTTCGGGCACCGAGGCGGCGCTCACGCCGCTCAGCCACAAGAGCGCGGGTGAGGCGACGTAGATCGAGCTGTAGGTACCGACGACGACGCCGACGAGGAAGGCGAACGCGAAGCTGTGTAAGCCTTCGCCACCCCAGATGTAGAGAACGACGACCACGATGAACACGGTGAAGACTGTGAGGATCGTTCGGCCGAGTGTTTGATTGACGCTGTCGTTCACCATCTTCGCGGTGAGCTTGGGCGTTTTGCCTTTGATTTCCCGGAGGCGGTCAAAGGTAACGACCGTGTCGTTTACCGAGTAACCGATGATCGTGAGGAGCGCGGCGACGATCGTGAGGTTGATTTGGAAGGCGTCGATTTTCAGTGCCGACGCGAGTCCCGGGAACCAACTCACGATGTAGTAACTGAGCGCGATCATGCCTACCGTCATCAGCACGTCGTGAATGAGGGCGATGCCGGCGGCGATGCCATAGGTTGGCTTTTGGAAACGGAACCAGAGGAAGACGATCATCGCGATGACGCTGATGCCGACGGCGAGGAAGGCCTGCATTTGCATGTTGGAGGAAACGCGGCCGCCGATCGTGCTCGCGAGCGGGAAGAGCGGCTTGGCTTGCAGGTCGGAGCGCATGTTTTCCAATGCGGTGCGCATATCGCCTTCTTCGACGCCGGAAGCACGGACAGTCCAGTCGGTGAAGCGCTGGCTGCTGCCCGGGTTGTAGTCGGCGTTTTCGAGGGTGACCGCAGCGTTAGCGTGGCCGAGCTTGGTGAGCGTGGCGGCGAGCTGGTCGTGCAGAGCGTCGTAGCTCATGCCTTGCTCGCCCTTATATTGTGGGCCCGCGTTGACGACCACTTTCGCTTCGGCGCCGGGGACATCGGCGACGGTCGCCGCCTTTACATCGCTTACGGTGAGAGAGTATTTCTTCAGCTTGTCGCCGAACTCTTTGATGATGATGTCCTTCACTTTGTCGACCGATTGCTCGCTCGTATCGACCGTGAACGCAGTACCATCACGGCCGATCTGAACTACAAGAAGGTTCTTATCTGCGAGCTCGGTTTTGCCGAGCGCTTCGCTGACTCCGGCCTGAGTCATCGGATCTTTATCATTCAAGGTGAATGTGACGGACGAACCGCCGGTGAAGTCGATATCGAGCAGTTGGGTACCGCGCGTGTAAACAGCGACCATGCCGATCAGAATGAGAGACCATGAGAGGCCTAGGAAGACCCAGCGGAGTCGGAGGAAGTCGTAATTCGGATGGGAGAAGATGTGCATCATCTTCAGTTTCTTGATCAAGCCATTACGTTCGGCGATATCGAACATGAGCCGCGTACAGAAGAACGCGGTGAACAGGTTCGTGACGAGGCCGAGGATGAGCGTGACGGCGAAGCCGCGGACCTGGTCGGTGCCGACGTAGAACAGCACGATGCCGGAGATGATCGTTGTTAAGTGGGTATCGATGATTGCGGTCATGGCGCGGTCGAAGCCGTTGCGGATGGCCATGCGTAGTGCGGCACCGCTTTCGAGTTCTTCGCGAATGCGCTCGTAAATGAGCACGTTCGTATCGACGGACATACCAACCGTAAGGGCGAGGCCGGCGAGACCTGGGAGGGTGATGGCCGCTTTGATGAGAATCATCAGCGCCAACACCATGATTAGGTTGAGCGTGAGTGCGATGCACGCGATCAAGCCAGAGAAGCGGTAGTAAATGAGCATGAACACGATGACGCCGATGAGCGAGGCACCGATCGCGAATTTGCCTTTTTCAACCGTCTCGGCGCCAAGCGTGGGGCTGATGATTTCTTGGCTGATGGGAAGTTTGTTGAGAGCAGCGGGAAGGCTGCCGGCGTTGAGAATGTCGACGGTGGTCTCGACCTCGCGGTCGTTCATGTTGCCGCCGCTGATCATGCCGCTATCGGAAATGACCGAGTGGATATTCGGCGCATTGACGAGCTTGTTGTTGAGCAGGATGCCGAGCTTGCGGTACTTATCTGGCGTCGCCGGGTTGGGGAGGTTCTGGCCAGTGAGCTTTTCGAAGCGTTGCGAGCCAGCAGAGTTAAATCGGAAGTGGACGGCTGGATCGCCGTGGTCGCCCATGCCTTTGGCGGCATTGGTCAGGTAGTCGCCCGTGACGTTGTACGGATCGACGAGGACGAGAATTTCGGGAACCTTGCCGGCCATGCGCAGGACGTAGGGGCTGGGGCGGTCGGGCGAACCGAATTGGTCGACATCGTACGGAACCCAGCGAGCGATGACTTCCTTGCCGCGCGTAAAATCTTTTTCGGCTGGCTTGAGAGTTTTGGCCCCGTCGATGGTGGTTTTATCTTTTGGGAACGTCGGGTCGGCGACGATGCGAAACTCAAGCTTGCCGAGGTCGGTAATCTTCTGTTTGACGAATTCCATTTCGTCTTCACCAACGGACGGAATGATGATTTCTACGGCAGGGCCGTATTCGCGAATCGTGATCTCTTTCGTGCCATCTGGGTCGAGTCGCTTCTTGAGCGCGCCGATCAAATCGCCAAAGGAGAACTGGCGGCCGCCGCTCTTCATTTGCTGGTTGAGATTATTGGACGAATTTGAGTTTTGCGGTTGCTGCTGGGCGTTTTGAACGGCAGTGGGGGCGTCTTGCAGCTCGTAGATGAGCGTGACGCCGCCGGCGAGATCGGGGCCGAACTTGAACTGGCCGAAGAAGACAATCAAAAGTGAACCCGCGAGGACGCCGAGGACGAGGCTGATTTTCCAGGCGTGATCGGGCATTCTCCAGATGCCGGCAAGGTAGTTGCCGACGAGGATGGGCACGATGAAGAGGGCCAAGACGACGGCGCAGAGAGCCCAGGGGCTCCAGGCATTAGGGTTTTGCACGCCCGTCTTTTCGGCGACTTTCGTTGCCGCAGAGGGCGCGGATTTGCCGGCGGGCATTGCGGAATCGCTGCGGTCCTTCTTTTCGATGGACGAAGGGGGCGCGGTTTTGTCGGCGGTCGATTTTGTAATTTCTGATTCGGCGGATGGTGCCTCGGCGGATGGCTTCGTGTCCGTCGCTGGCGCGGCTTTCGTATCGGCGGGCGCGTCCCTAGTAGCAGCAGGGGCAGCGGCATTCTCGTCCGTTTTGGCTGCGGGTTCGGTAGCGATTGGCTTTGCCGCAGAGTCCGATGACGCGGGAGCTTCCGCCTTGGTGGCCGGAGCAGCGGGCTGGGCCCAAGTGATCGCCGAGTTTGCGATGAGCGCGGTCGCGACGACTGCGGCCCAAGTTAACCATCGCTGACCGATTTTCTTATTGATTTGATTCATCTTTCAATCATTCCGCCGGGTCGCTGCATCTGCCCGCGGCGCCTTCTTGCTATTCGTTATGATTTATTTCCGCTTGCGGCGGCTGATTCTTCGTCGCCGGTGACGACGCGAGCGATCGCCGACATGTTGACACGAAGTTTCGTGCCCGTGGCTTCATCGACGCGAATCGTGACTCGTTCTTGATCTCGTTGGACGTTGGTGACTACGCCGTGGATGCCGCCGATGGTGACGACGCGTTCATTTTCCTTCAGGTTGTTCACGCGATCGCGAACTTCCTGTTCCTTCTTCTTCTGCGGGCGCAGCATGATGAAATAGAACAGAATGCCGGTGATCAAAATCATGCCCAACAGACGGGGCAGGGCATTCGGATCAGAAGCCGACTGACCAGCGGCGGGCACAGCGGTTTGTGCTTCGGCCTCGGCCAGCAGCAGACAGTGGTACAAATGCGCGATCACAGGGCAAAACCGTGGAACAAACCGGTCCGATTTGGACAGGAGAACGACCCGACCGGGAGGGGCGAACCGCCATCGGATTGCGATGGGTCAATCATCATAAGGTCAAGCGCCGCAACGGACAAGGGCGGATCGGGGAGGGAAAGAAATGACCAATTGCTAATTCCCAATGACCAAGATTTCGGCGGCTACTTTTCGGAGCGGCAGTTGGTGTCGGGGAGTGGTTCGGATGCGGTTTCCCACTGGCGGCGACGTTCGCTGAGGTACGTAGATAGCCGATTTTCTCCGATGGCTTGGCGGGCTTCGGCGGCGAGGCGTTGGTAGTAGGTGAGATTGTGGTGGGAGACGAGCATCGGGCCGAGCATTTCGTTGGCTTGGAAGAGATGGCGGAGGTATCCGCGGCTGTGGCGGCAGGCGAGGCAAGGACAGGCGGGGTCGAGCGGTTCGCGGTCTTGGGCGAATTGCTGGTTGCGGAGGCGTATTGGGCCGGCATCGGTGAAGGCGAGCGCGTTGCGGCCGTTACGCGTGGGCATGACGCAATCGAAGAGGTCGACGCCTCGGGCCATGCCTTCGAGGAGATCGATGGGGCGACCGACACCCATTAGGTAGCGCGGTTTATTGCGCGGGAGGAGCGGCGTGGTGACATCGAGGGCGGCGTACATTTCGGGCGGGGGTTCGCCGACGCTGAGGCCGCCGATGGCGTAGCCGACGAAATCGAGCGCGACAAGTCGCTCGGCGGATTCGGCGCGGAGCTCCGGGTCGAGGCCGCCTTGGACGATTGCGAATTGAGCTTGGTCGGCGCGCGTGGCGGCCGCTTGGCAGCGTTCGGCCCAACGGAGGCTGCGGCGCATCGCGTCGGCGACGATGGCGCGCTCGTTGGGTAAAGCGACGACGTGATCGAAGACCATGGCGACGTCGCTGCCGAGTTGTTCTTGGATGGCGATCGAGCGTTCGGGTGTTAGCTCGACGGAGGCGCCGTCGATGTGGGAGCGGAACTTTACGCCGGTTTCATCGAACGTCATGCGGTCGGCTAGGCTGAAGACTTGGAAGCCGCCGCTGTCGGTGAGGATGGGGCCGTCCCAGCCCATGAACTCGTGCAGGCCGCCGAGGGCGGCGACCGTGGCTTCGCCGGGGCGGAGGGCGAGGTGATACGTATTCGCGAGGATCATTTGCGCGCCGGTTTCGCGCAGACGGCCTGGGTCGACGCCTTTTACGGTGCCGAGTGTGCCGACGGGCATGAAGGCGGGGGTTTCGACGAGGCCGTGGGGCGTGGTGAAGCGGCCGCGGCGGGCGCGAGTGTGGATGTCTTCGCGGAGGACCTCGAAGTGGAAGTTGGTGGAGGGCATTTGTCGTCAGCCCCCCGGCTCTGCCGGGGGTTTTAGATCGCCAACTTAGAATCGCCGACACGAAGCTGGCGAAATGGCAGCGCACTGAACCCCCGGCAGAGCCGGGGGCTGCCTATCCTTTTACCAAGCTTTCAATTGAACGCTTCGATGGCCGGGGCTACGGCCCTAACCGCTGAGCTTGGCCTTCAATTTCCAATCAGTCGCCGCGGAGTTTTAGGTTGTGCAGCGTGAGTTTTTCGCGGACTTCGTTGAGGCTTGTGACGCCGAAGTTTTTGCATTCGAGCAGGTCGTCGCCGGTGCGGCGGACGAGTTCGCCAACCGTGGAGAGGCCGAGGCGAACCATGCACTTGCGGGCCCGGACCGAGAGATTCAGGTCGGCGATCGGGCGGTCGAGCAGGGCACGTTCGTCGGCGGAGAGCGTTTCGGGGTCGTAGGCGGGCTCTTCTTCGCGGATTTGATCGGCGAATTGGCCGAGTTCGAGGCCCTTCGACTGCAGCATTTCGCGGATTTCGACGAGCGAGGTTTCGCCGAAGTTCTTGCTGGCGAGGAGCTCTTGCTCGCTGGTACGAGTGAGGTCGCCGAGGGTCATGACGCCCATTTTTTGCAGACAATTGCGGCTGCGGACGGAGAGCTCGAAATCGGTGACGGGGATGCCGAGCACCTGGCTGAGGCGATCCTGACGGCGACGAGCGTCCTCGTCGTAGTACATGTCGCGAGCAGCATCGGCGTCTTTGGCGAACAGGCGGGCGCGCGGGTGGTTCGGGAAGACGTCGAGAATGCGGCGGTAGCACTGGCGAGCTTTTTCGAAGTGCCCCATGTCTTCGTAGAGGACGCCGAGATTGAGTAGCGTGCCAACGTGCGTGGGGAATTGGCCGGCGGCGCGCTCGTATAGGTCGCGGGCATAGCTGTCGTTGCCGTGGCGATCGTTTTCGAGAGCGAGGCCAAACAGGGCGCCGGCGTGGGTGCCATCGGCGGCGACGGCACGCTCTAGCAAGGCGACGACTTCTGAAGGATTGCCGCCGAGTGCGGAGACCGTGGCGGAGCGCTGATACAAGTATTCAGCGGTTTGTTCGACCGCGCCGGAGAGGCGGTTGAGCATATCCATCGATTCTTGGGCGCGGTTGTTGTAACGGAGCGCTTCGGCGCGGGCGAGGGCGACCTGGTCTTTCGAGTAGCCGGCCTTCTCGGCAGATTCGTAGGCGGTGAGCGCTTCGGCGTATTTGTCGAGGGCGAGGTAGGCTTTGCCCAAGTAGAAGTGGGTGAGTGCGCCGCCGTCGCTGTGGGAGAGCGTTTCGATGGCGGGCGTGTATCGACCTAACAAATAGAGACAGACACCCAAACGGGCGTTCGTTGCCGGGCTGCGGTTGGGTTGCTCTTCGAGCTCGGCTGCAGCTTCGCGGAGTTCGCGGTAGTTGGCGTAGCTCTTGCCGATCGAGCCGACGATTTGGACGATTTCATTCGGGCCGAAGCCGCTGGGCGAGAGAACGATTTGCTTGACGATGGAATCTGTACCGATCGACATGTTGAAACTTTCCTCTAACTTTTCACTGCAACTTAATATTCGTCGCCACAGAGGACGCAGAGAGAATTGACCGAACTCTTTCTCTGTGTTCTTTGTGGCAAATTGTTCTGTTGGAATTGAAAACAGAGCCAGCGATCGGAGTCGAACCGATAACCCCCGCATTACGAATGCGGTGCTCTGCCAATTGAAGCTACGCTGGCCGAGCTTGTTGGGTTACCTAACCCAACAAAAATTGACAGCCCGCTGGAGTAACCAATGGGTGTCACGTAATTCGACCGTGAAATCGGTCGGGGATATCACCGCAAATTCTACACTGGCCGAGCGGCGTGCGAAACCCCGTCCTGACTTCCCGCTCTTTGCCCATCGCCATTGGACGCTGGGCAATAAATAAGACAGCAGTTTTGCTAATGGAAGTTGTGGAAGATACCAAAAGCAAGGCCGCTGCTTATCTCAGGTTCCTGTTGGTGGCAGGGTAGCAGCGGATTGGAGCTGACCGTCGATCCAAAGCTGAGTTCCGGGCGCGAGGTTGTAAACGTTGCCTCCGCCTGGGTAAATGACACGATTCGCGGACCCGCCCCATTTGATTTTGAACTCGTTGCCTGCGCCATCGACTTTATTCAAGTTGGAGGCAGAAAGATCGAGGACGGTACCGCCATCGCCGGTACCGCGGATTTCGACCGTGGAACCAGTGACGGTGCCTTCGACGCGGACGAACGTGGCTTTGCACGGCGAATTCCAGCCGCCTTTGAGATCAATCTTTTGGCGATTGCCGCGTAGTATGAGCCCTTTGGCGGTCGCGTCCGGGGTTTTGGCGTCTGCCCCGATCACGAGTGAACCCGTGACAACTTCATGCAGTAGGTTGGGCATGATTTCGACGCCGGCGCTGTCGGGATGCTCTTGGGATTCTACAAGGACCGTGCCGTTGAGATTTGCGATGGTGCAGCCATGAGCTCCGATCCTTAGACCGCGCTCCCAGCAGGTGCCGGGTCCGATGTGAAGCCCATCGATGCGTGTACCATCTGCTCCGCCCATGATGTCGGTGCCGATGCGGGCCGCCTCGTGGTAGCAATCGCGCGCGAAGACAGGGGCCGTAAAGACAGCGGCGCGATCGGCACCCCAGACATGATCGTTTTCGATGTATGTACCCGGGCCGCTAACAATGAGGCCGTCTTTGATAATTCCAGTGATGTAGACGTGGCTGAGCTTCGCGTCGGTAGCTTGAACATTAACGCCGTTCACGGCGCCGGTAACATAGATGTAATTGAGGATGGGAAAAGCGCTGCCGAAAGGGCTGATCGCGCCGGCGGGATAAGACTTGACGACTAATGCCGTGCCGGGAATCTGAAAAAATCGCAAGTGCTCGCCGACGAATCCATCACTGTCGGTGCAGAGGCCATCGGCCCGGACTGGAAAATCGGGGCCGTGGGGATCTGGCTTGGGAGCCCATTTGGGGTAGCTCCAAGGATAGGCGCGTATTTCGGCGCCGCCGTCAATCGTAAGATCGCACGCGCTCGCGCTGAGATTAGATTTGACCGCACCGCTGCCCAGCGATTTGCTGTTCGCACTGTTGCCGGGTTGGCGTTCGCCGTACAGTTCCGTCTTGATAAGTTGACCAGTAACGCCGGGTCCGAATCGTAGAACGGTTCCAAATTGATCTTGGCCGCGGAGAATGCCACCGGGAGTGCTGGGCTGGGTGCCAAGATATGGAGCGGGGGCAAGAACGCCCAAGCGCTGGCGCGGGATAACCAGAGTGCGATTGCACTCGTAAATGCCGTTGGGAAGGACGATGGAAGTGACTTGATCCAAAGGCTTCGCCGTACCCGCCGGTTGGGCGAATAGCATCTGAAATATCACGATCGAGAGCGCGCGTGAAAGAGCTTGTAATACACGCTTATGAGAAGAGCACATGAATCGCGACCTATTGCGTCAGAGGTGGCGCGTAAAATCGGAATCGTACGCGTTTGAGTGGCGGCGGACCTAGTAATTCTATCTTCGCCGTGCCGTTCTGCGCAGTCGTTCGGCCAACAAGAGTGTGTTGGCCGGAGCGGGCGGCATTGTCACACGCTGCGCGCTTCTGAACTTCGCGAATGCGGCGTCGCCATTTCGTGTGCCGGGTCGGGTCGACGTCGACGCCATCCTACCGATTCGCGAAGGAGGATGATTACGCCGATTAATGTTATTGGCACATACAAGCAGGCGTGCACGACAATCCCCATCGCCAGCGCCGTACTTCCTACAACGCCAAAGAGTCCTAGTGCCAGGACGATCATATACTGATAGACGCCGACGTTGCCCGGGCTCGAAGGGATCAGCAGGCCAAAGTTCGCGATTGCGAGCGTGAGGTATCCGGCGACCGTACTCTGCGAGCCAAGGCCGTAATGCCTGCAGGCCACGACAAGCACTGCGCCCTCGACGATCCACACGCAGAAACCCAAGAGGACAGTTGCAATCGTACTCAGATTAAATCCCAAAAACTCCGCCGCGATGTGGAATTCTTCGATAATCGTAGCGATCCATCGAAAGGGCCGAATATGCGTCCGTCGGAGCAGGCTCGCAACTCGACCTCCCCAGATTCGAATGAAGATAGAGCCAGCGCAGGCGAGGCCGAATACGGCGAGAGCGATGTACCGGAGCCTGACGAGCCACGGATGGTCGGCTAATGCAATGTGAGATGCATTAAGAGCGACAACAAGAATCGCCAGCAGCGTCAAGCCATCGAGCATGCGCTCAACGAGTACCGACGAAATTGCGGTGATACGGCCAATTTGCGGCGCCTTGCGATAGAGGTATTCCATTCGCAGGAATTCACCGCCTCGCGTGGGCAAGAAGTTGTTGCCGGCAAACCCGACCACGACGCCCTTCAATGCTTCGACGAACGACAATGTTTTCGCGGGCAACATGCATTGCCATCGCAGCGCGCGAATCGGAAACGAGGCGAGATAAATCGCCGCTAGTACGATCGGCAGGAGAAACCCGGCCTTCTCTATTTCAGATGACGTCTCCTTCCAATCGACTTTTGAAAGGATGAGCGCGATCGCGACCACCGATACGCAAACACCGAGCAATGCCACAATCCATTTTTTCATACAGGGAGATGCTCGATCCGTGCGCGACGACCGCGCTTAAATATTGGCTGGCGCTCGCGCCCCCAGCGATCGTCTTTAAAAATGAAAATACGCGAGCGCCTTGTCCCTGTAATATTTCACTTCCCGGCGTCGTGGCTGGATGCGAATATGCGGGATGAACTCAAGTGTGGTGCATTATAACGGAGTTGATGCGGCGCGTTCGAGGTGTTGCAAATATTCAACATTTAACTGAGGCCCGACGGCGCGGTTTTGGGTTGTCCCTATCCCCCGCTAAATTATAATGGATTTTTCCAGCACATTCTTGTCTCTTCATGCGGGCGTGCGTTTATGGTCGAAGGTCGGATTGCGCCGCGATGGTTAGGCTGGGCAACTGCTGCCTTGGGGCTGTTGGCGTTGGCCTACTATTTGGGTGGCATTCACGATTTGGTGTCCGATGAAACTTTCGTCGGCACCTTTCAGCATATTAAGTCGCTGGTGAAGAGCGACCCCAAGATCGTTCCGCAAACAAAGCCGGAGCATGCCAACGACGCCCGGCTGCGCTGGACCGAACAGGAATACGTTCACATTGGGGTGAACCCTTACGAGATTGCGGTCCATCCTGAAAACGCTGATCCGGGAATCGGTCGGCTGCCGTGCCGGGACCCCGGGGGCTATCCACCGTGGGCGTTCTTGACGCAAGAGGTGCTCGTGCCGCCATTGCCCTTCACCGCGGTGCGTTGGTACTTGGTCGTAGTGAACTCGTTGGCATACGCGATAATCGCTTGTTGGGCCTACTCGTACGGGCAGCGCTACGTCGGAGACCAGGTGGGCTACTTTATGGTCGCGGTGTGCCTGGCTTGCGCGGGCAACCTCGCCAACCTTCGGTGGGGAAATTACGTTGCGATTGTCGTGGCACTTTTGATCGGCATGAATTATTTCTCGCGCAGGGAGTTGCCGATTTTGGCGGGGTTGTGTCTCGGGTTTGCAATGATCAAGCCGCAGGATGCAATGCTGTTTACTTTTGTGCTCGTTGCGCGAAAGCAGCTGACTGGCGCTGCGGTCGCGGTCGGATACACGTTGATTGCCGGCGGGATTACCGCTTGGCGTGTGGGAACCAACCCGCTGGTGATGATTGATCAGATGTTTAAGGGCGCGATGACCTGGACGGAGGACTTGCATTTGGGCATCCTGGATCCGCTAAAAGCTGCCAACGTCATCCCGACGCCGATACTTACGAAGCTTGGCTTGGTAGGGGGAGTGATTGTCGCGGCCGCGCTGATCTGGCATTACCGGTGGCGGTCGAATGAAGTGCTGATGGCGATCGCGGCTGTTGTAGCGCACGTTTCAACTTATCATCGGCGATATGATGGAATCGTGCTCGCGTTTCTACTGGTTCCACTCGCCGCTACGGCGCTGCGCAATAAGTCGGCGTCTGCCTGGGCGGCCTTAGTTGTTAATGGGCTGTTTTTGTGGTTGCCATTGCGAGAAACGGATTACTTCAACCTGGTAGTTTCGACCGCACATTGCCTGGTCGTAATTTGGGGATTGGTGGTGGTGCTTCGAGATCCCACGGCGGAAGTTGTGGAAAGCGTTCCGTTCCGCAATATACAGCCCAAAATGGCGTTCCTTGCCTGACGTCTTCATCGCTGTAAGTGCAATTAAAGCGGGACGTCCTATAATTCACTGTCGGGCGATCGCACGAACTGGCTAATCTTCACTGGATACTGTTTCGCCAAGAATGAACTCTCCTCGCCGCACAATCATTCTCGGAGGCGGCTTCTACGGTTGCTGCTTGGCGATCTTCTTCCGCAACGCCGGCGACGACGTTGTACTGGTCGAATCGCAACCTCAATTGCTAACGCGTGCCAGCTACAACAACCAGGCTCGCGTTCACGGCGGGTACCACTACCCGCGCAGCATCTTGACTGGCAAAAGTTGTGTGACGAGCTTCCCGTTGTTCGCGGACGTGTTTCGGGATTGTGTGGTCCGCGATTTTTCGATGCTGTATCCGATCGCGCGAGTGAACAGCCGCGTGACTGCGGCGCAGTTCGCTGGTTTCTGCCGGCGCGTGGGAGCTCCGGTTCGCGAGGCGTCGAGTTCGGCCCGTGCGTTGTTTGAACGAGATCTGATCGAGGAGGTGTTTCAAGTTCCTGAATATGCCTTCGATGCAGCTGGGTTGCGGCAGGTGCTGGAGCTCAAGCTATCAGAGGAAGACGTATCAGTCCGAGTGAACACGCGCGCGGTCAGTATCGAGCAGTGCACGCAGGGTGAGCTTTGCGTCAAACTGGATGACGGGCAGGAACTCGACGCCGATCAAGTTTTCAATTGCACGTTCGCCAATATCAACACGGTTCTTCAGCAATCGGGCTTGCCGCAGCTCGACTTTCGCCACGAACTCGCCGAAATCGCGTTAGTTCGGCCGCCGAAGATAATTTTGCCGCTCGGTGTCACCGTGATGGATGGCCCATTTTTCTCAACGATGCCTTTTCCAGCCGAGCAGTTGTATAGTTTCACTCATGTTCGGTACACGCCCCATATGAGTTGGAGCGCGAGCGATCAAATCGCGACGGGCGATATAACTTCCGCATCCAACGTACCCGAGTCGCGTTTTACGCAGATGTTGAAAGACTCGGTGCGTTACATGCCCGTGTTGCAGCAATGCGAGTACGTCAGAAGCTTGTTTGAAGTGAAAACAACGCTGGGCGCCAGCGAACGAAACGATGGTCGGCCGATTTTATTCAAGCGGGATTACGGTTTCCCAGGGTTGCACATCGTAATGGGCGGCAAAATCGACAACGTTTTTGATATCCTTCGCAGTCTTTCTGATTTGCGCGGTGACCAAACCGCGATTCCGACGATCGATGCCGAATACTTCCGGAGACTATTTCATGTCGACTGCAGTCGGGTCGGATGACATAACGCACCGTTTCGACGTTCTCGTGAGCGTGCTCGTCGTCGTGCAGGATGATGCGAGCATAATTTCCGAGTTCCTGTTGGAACTTCACTCTGAGCTTCAGAACCGCTTCCACTACTATGAAGTGGTGCTCGTCGATCTGGGGTCTCGAGATGACACGATGGAAGCGATTGCCGAGCAAATGCAGAAGCTTCCGTTTCTGCGATTACTACGGCTCTCGGCCAGAAACCAGCGCGAAATCGGAATTGCGGCGGCCCTGGAACACTGCATCGGCGACTATGCCGTTCTCATGAATCCCTACTTGGATCTGCCGTGCGACATCGTGCGGATGGTGTCGGCCGCTCAACAGGGGTACGAGGTCGTCGTAGCGCGGCGCGAAACGGTGGCCCGGCCTCAGGCTCAGCGTCAGCTATTTTATGTGATCGCGAGGAAGATGCTGGGGGTCGATCTTTCACCGGCGGAATCTGATTTCCAGATCATGTCGCGCAAGGCTGTCGCATCGGTGACGAAAATCAAAAACCGACGGCGCTGGCTCAAGTATTTCAACTCGTTGCTGGGCTTCAAAAAGCAAGTCATTACGACGGTCCCGCGCGATCCGCCGCTTAAGCCGCCATCGCGACACTTCTTCGCTGCCGTGCAGCAGGGCGTCGACATTCTTATCTCCCACTCGGCGACCCCGTTGCGTTGGGCGGCTGCCCTGGGCGTGATCGCAAGCCTTGGAAACTTGGCCTACTTGCTGTACGTGCTTATTGTAGCCTTGGTCAAAAATAAATTGGCCGAGGGCTGGTTGACCATGTCGATCATGCTCAGCAGCATGTTCTTTTGCTTGTTTGTGATCCTCGTCGTGTTGGCCGAGTATGTGGCCAGAATTCTCGAGGAATCTCAAGAGCGTCCGCTGTACTTCATCGAGCTGGAAGCGGAGAGCGTTGTCTCTCCACCGCGCGAGCGAAGCGAAATTAACGTCATCGAGGAAACTTCATGAGCTCGGCATTGATTGGCTACACAGGATTCGTCGGTGGCACGCTCGCGTGTCAGCGTTCGTTCGATGCGACTTTTAATTCGAAGAACATTGGCGACATCGCTGGTCAGAGTTTTGATTTGATCATCTGCGCCGGCGCGCCTGCCGAGAAATGGAAAGCGAACGCGAATCCTGAACAAGATCGCGCCAGCCTCGCGCTGCTTACTGATTCTCTGAAACAATGCACTGCGGATCGCGTGATCCTAATTTCCACGGTCGACGTCTATTCCACTCCCGAGAACGTGGATGAAGATACGCCAATCGTCGCGCAAGACCTTCAAGCCTACGGGCGGCACCGATACGAATTGGAAAGGTTTGTAACAGAGCATTTCCCAAAAGCCTACGTTGCGCGACTTCCGGGCCTTTTCGGCCAAGGCCTGAAAAAGAACCTGATCTTTGATTTACTCAATGGAAAACTGGATTGGACCGATCACCGCAGTTGGATTCAGTTTTACGATCTGGCGCGGCTGTGGGATGATTTGCAGCGAGTAGTGGCTGCAGATTTGGCCCTTGCGAATTTCGCAACAGAGCCTGTTTCCGCTGCGGACGTCGCCTCGCGATGCTTTGACTTAAAGTACACGACCACGCGCGACCAACCACCTCCGCGGTACGATATGCGCACGAAATTCGCGAGCGAGCTCGGAGGCCGCGGGGACTATCTATACGATGCCGACGAAACTTTTCGCCGGATTCGGCAATTCGTTACCGAGGAACGGAACCGCAATGCGGATTCGAGCAAACAGGCGGTGGGCAGATGAAGTTATGCGTATCCAATATCGCATGGGCCGCCGAAGAGGAAGATGCGGCCGCGAAGATTCTGCACGAGCGCGGAGTCTCGGCCGTCGAAATTGCGCCGACAAAGTATTGGCCAGCTCCGTGTGCGCCGCCTGAAAATAAGGTGAAAAGCTGCCGGGAGCTGTGGGCCGCGCGGGAAGTTCCCGTTCGTGCGATGCAGGCGTTGTTGTTCGGCATGCCGAATCTCAGTATCTTTCGGCCCGAAGTAGTGGGCGAAACGCGCGACTATCTTCAACGCATTTTGCGAATCGGGGCGGCGGTGGGGGCTGAACGCTTCGTTTTCGGATCACCCAAGAACCGCGACCGTGGGTCGCTTAGTACGGCGGAAGCGAACCGTCTCGCAGCCGAGTTCTTTCGGCCAATCGCGGAAACTGCGCTCGAGTTGGGAGTTGTGTTCTGCCTCGAGCCAAACCCGACAGCCTATAATTGCAACTTCATGACAAATACCGACGAGGCGCTGGCCGTCGTCGAAGCCGTCGACCACCCTGGCTTGGGTTTGCATCTCGACAGCGGGATCATGTTTCTAAACGGCGAATCGGTGGAGACCGCTATTAATTCGGCCGGACCGCGATTGTTTCATTTCCACGTATCACACCCCCAATTGGCGCCCGTCTGCAACGACGGACCGATTGATCACGCGGCAATTTCGCGCGCCTTGCGAGCGCACAACTATGGCGGCATGGTATCCGTTGAAATGCGTAGCGCTGATGAGCCCGGCCAAAACCTCATTCGCCTCGAAGCGGCTTGTGACGTACTGGATCGACACTATCGATAACGAGCGGTCGACAGGATAATCCTTTTCCACACATCTATTTCTGGCAGAATCGCCAATGGACCCCACGCTCGAAAAACAACCGAACGACCTGCAGGCGTCCAGCAACTGGGAAGTGCCCGCGTATCGGCTCGATGTACTTGCGGAACGAGCGCACGAGTACTGCGTGCTGATTCCGGTGATCAACGAAGGGCAGCGCATTGCCGACTTGCTTCGACGCATGCATGAGATCGGTACGTCCTCGCTCGCTGACATCATCATCGTCGACGGTGGGAGCAACGACGGCTCGTTGGAACTCTCGATGCTCAAAGAGTATGGCGTCCGCACGCTGATCACGAAAACGGGGCCGGGAAAGCTTAGCGCTCAACTTCGTTGCGGATATGCGTATGTCTTGCAGCAAGGATATGTTGGTGTCGTCACGATCGACGGAAATAACAAGGATGATCCAGGCGCGATCGCGGCGTTTATTGAAGCCCTGCGGTCTGGCGTCGACTTTGTTCAAGCTTCACGATTTATTGCCGGTGGCATCGGTGAGAATACGCCCTTATCGCGGTGGATCGCGATCCGGCTCGTGCACGCTCCCCTAAGCAGCCTGGCTGCGAGAAAGTGGTGGACCGACACGACTCAAGGATTTCGAGCGTACAGCAGGCGGCTGCTCATCGACGAGCGAGTCCAGCCGTTCCGCGATATTTTTCGAACTTATGAGCTGCTGGCTTATCTGTCGGTCCGTGCGCCTCGCCTGGGATTCAACTGCCAGGAGCTGCCCACCGCGCGCCGTTATCCCGCGGGCGAAGTGCCGACCAAAATCAGCTCAATACGCGGAAATTTGGAGGTGTTCAAGATCTTACTTGCGGCATGCTGCGGAAACTACAATCCGAAATGACTACGTCAGAAGTCAAGAAGGCTGAGGCCGGCGAAACCGCGCTCAGATGTTAGCCCGTGCCAGCCGCTGCGCGAGGATGATTATAAGCGATCGAAATTCGCCGCCAGCAGTTCGGCGGCGGCGTCTGTTCCAAGGACTGGTTGAAAATCCGTGTCGTCGCCGGGTGCTTCGTCATTCAATTTCGCAAACGCGGACTCGCGCGCATTTGGTGTCGCGCCATTTGTTGGAGGCGATTGCGCATCCAATTCAGTAATGAGCAGGAGGCTGTCCGGCCCTGATGGCGAGTCGATGGCCGAAGGGGCAAACACGCTTCCGCTTCGCAGCGATGACGACGGCGCGGACGTGAATAGATAGTCGTTGAAGATAGCCGGGTGAGGACTGACCGAATCGGCGATGGTGTCGGCAGGAACGGAAGTGCCTGCGGCGGGAGTTTGGGGCGTTGCGGCGACCTCGGCGTACCAGCGGGCCAGGAGTGCGGCCAGATCGTCATCCGACGTGTCGACGGCTGCGGCGAACGATATCGATGTCCCTAGGTTATCGCGCCAGACGACATAGTCGCCCATATCGATGACGCCATTGTGATTGCCGTCGGCGGCTAGCGAAGTGGTTGATCCAAAGCTGGACCGCCAGATGTTGTAATCTGCCTGGTCGACACTGCCAGTGCCGTTGTAGTCGCCAGGAACTTCGACGGTAGTGAACGTTGCCGCAACGATTCCTGACCACGCGCCGTTGGAAAGCGAGCGCGTTTTCACGACCATGTTACCCGAGACCACGATCTGCCCAGTAAAGATTTTGGCAGTTGGGCTTACGCCGCGGCCGATGAGGCGAGGGTCGCTGCCATCGGTCGTGTAGTAAATTACGCCCTGGGTGTTAGAAAATGTGAGCGGGTACCACAAGGGGACCGTGCCGCCGAGCTTGCTGAACGTGGCGGCTGGGAAGCTGTAGAGGCCGTCTCCGTGCAATTGGCTCAGTACGAGATTCCCGCGAGTTGGAAAATACGTGTTGATGATCCAGTTGATTTCGGTTTGCCATGTCGTCTTGTTGAGCGGCACCGTGACCTTCGAGTCGCCCCAGCGGGCCGCCTCGGCGATGATCGCGGGGTCGACTTCATTGACCCGCTCCATGAGCCGCGCGATGTCTTTGTTAACGGTCAGCGCGCCGCCGTTGAAAAACAGGCGCTGTACTTCGTCGATGAAGCGCTGCTTGTACTCAGGGCTGGCCATCAAGTCTTGATGCAAGTACTGGGGATTATATTGCGAATAGTTGTGCTGGTTACCGTTGTTGAAGGGGCCGGTGCGGTCGATGCTCTGCGAGCCGTGCGTCGGCGTGTCTTGTGCGCCAAGTGAGTGCTCGTTGTCGTGGATGAAGAATTGGAAGCCCTGGTCGGCAGTCGTGTGGTTATAAATACCGAACCAATTGTTCGCCTGATTATCGCCAAGAAACTGGGATAGCCCGGTGTCGTAACCGCCCGTGTAGAAGATGACGGCCATGAAGTCGATCAAATTGTCGACATCCAAGAGGACCGGCAAGCTCGGGTTGCGGGTGCCATCGGGATTGAGGCCTTGCAACGTCCAGTACAGATTGGCGTTGGCGGTTGGGCTGGCAGCGAGAGCCTGGGCGTACGTGAACATCTGATGCCAGGCCGTATCGTTGCCGGACGCGAGCTCGGTACCGTTGACATCGGCGATGCCAGCCTTTACTACGTCGTAGTCATCCTCGCTGCCGCCGAAATATGAGGCGCCGTAATCTTCCTGGGCTCGCTCCTGCGTTTGATAGATGCCCCAGTACACGCCATCGACGTAGAGTTGGTAGTATCGGCTGCGGGTATAGGGCTGCCCCATGTCGCGCTGCGTATCGCGACTAAATACCTCGCGGCCGAGCGAATCTTGGACATTCCCCTCGGAGGCCCAAGAGTAGTTTTGATCGGTGCGCAGGTCGATGACGTCGAATTCGTCGGTGCCCTCATCGCCGAAGAGCGGGTAGTCAAGTTTGGCATCACCGTACTGGCTGCGGAAATAGAGGCGGAAGCCGTGCTTGGGGTCGAAATCGTTGCGGCTGTACCCGCCGCGGATGCGTAAGCCGGCGTTCACTTCGAAGCCATCGCTGCCGTCGGGATTGATCAGCTCGACGGTTGAAGCTCGCTCCCACGATTTGCCGCGATCGAGCGCGTTGACGTAGATGCCCGTGGTTGGGTCGAAGAGGTTGCTCAAATCGGTGGTGATCGAAATGGCGGGCAGGGACGCCAATGACTGCTGCACTGCAGCGGAGCCGTAGAGCGCGATGATGTCTGGATCGATGCCGTAGTTGATGCTTTGACCGTTGACGCCGTTGTTGGGCCAGCCGGGCGGGGTTTGGCCGAGCGGGGACTGATTGACAACGTCGGAGATAAATATGTAACTGCTTGCCGAGATGTACGATTGCTTAAAGCCTAACTTGAACGCCATCGCGCGGACGGTCGTCGTCGAACCGATTGATAGCGGAGTGGTGTAGCGCGTGCCGTTAGTCACGTTCAGATTGGCGTCGACTTGGGGGGTCGAACCGTTGGTTGTGTAGACTATTGTCGCGCCTGCAGTGGTGGACGTGATTGCGACCGATTGTGCGGCACTGTAGTAGCCGTGCGGAACGCTGAAATCTGGATTGGCGGCGAATCCCAATACGTTGTCGCCGTTCCCGTAACCCGGCGTGGGTGAGTCGAAGTAGCCGAATTTGTCGGGCGAAATGAGAGTCGCGGCCTGGGCGTCAAGCTCCGGCAGGATGAGCATGTCGGTGCTACTTACCGTGTTCAATCCTTGAATTGCCAATACATTCTGGCCAACGTGCAATTGCGGGATGAAGCTGCTGACGTCGAAATCCTCAAATTGGATCGAAGCCGCGTCGTCGTGGTTGGTCGTGGCGATTGCGTTCCAGGCGGTCACCTCGGGGTTATTCGCTTCAGCGACTTCGACGCCATTGATGTAAGCGACAAAGCCATCGTCGTACTTCATTCGGAGCGTGAGCTTGTCGACCCCTACGAGCGAGCTCAGGTTGAACTTGATTCGCATGTAGGCGGAGGTCGTGCCGGATGGCACGGTGGTGTGGATCAAACTGGCGTAGTTGATGGCGTCGCCCGGGCTGTTCTCGTAACCGAAGCCGGTGGTGCCTGAAAGCGGCCACGCGGTGTCGACATAATTGGCTTGCGTCCAAGTGAGGCCCGCGCTATCGCTAGTCGGCACGATCGCCTTATCGGCGGCGCCTGGCGTGACGAGGGTCGTCGTCGCGCCGGTGGGCTGCATTGCTCTGCCGTAGGAGATGTCGTCGAGCTGCGCGGGAAATGACGACGTGTATTGGTCGAGGACCGTTGTGCCGTCGGTGTCGATAAGTCCGAGGTATTCGCCGTCTGCGGAGAGTTTGAAGTTTGTGTGGAGCTCGCCGTTGGGCTCGACTTTGTTTTTGTCGGAAGCGAATACGACGAGGTAGCCGCCGCCGTCCAAGTTGGTTCCTGTCGGAAAGGTCCACTTCGAGAGCTTCGTGGCATCGTCCGTCAGATGCATTCCTGCCAGGCTGACGGCGCTCGCGCCGGAGTTGTAGATTTCGATCCAATCCGAAGAATCGCCGTCGTAATCCTTGATCACATCGTGGTTCGATGCGCCGAACTCGGTGATCTTCAGCATCGAGGCGTCGAGCGCCAGGCGGGGCTCGAGTAGTTCGATCCTGAGTCGCCGCATCTTAAGAAATCGCCCCGGTTGCCGACCCATCGCGCCGCCTTCCCGTCTTACAGCCGAAATGTTTCCAAAATCGAAGCCGAGCTCAACACGGCGGGGCGATCGGCGATCACGACGGATTGTGAAGAATATGTTAAAGCCCACTTTATCAGCGGCCAACGAAGACTGCAAAGATCAGGGGCGGTGCGGATCGACTAAGGACATAGTTGCAACAACGGTGACCGAGCGTCCAGCGCACCAATTTGAAGCGCGCCGCAAAACTCGCGTGACTGGAAGTAGCTTGTATAATGGCGAGCGTTGGGAATTGGACTGAGAGCGTCGCTCTTTGCTGCGACTGACAATCGACGTGGTTTCTTGATTGACGTCTGAAGATTGAGGGCGGAGTAATGAGATTTAGAGATGCTTATTTCGCCGCGACGTTCGCGGCGGTGATCTCGACGACGGCCTGTGCACAGATCCGAATCACCGAATGGATGTACAACGGCAAGGGGGCGAATTCGGCGGGCGAGTTTATCGAGCTCACGAATTTGGGCGCGTCGGCCGTCGACATGACGGGCTGGAGCTTCGACGACAGTAGTGAAACGCCGGGCAGCCAAAGCCTCTCCGCATTCGGCATCGTTGCCTCTCACGAATCGGTAATCCTGACCGATCTATCTGCATCCGATTTTCGCACGGACTGGGGGCTGCCGCTTTCGGCGAAGGTGATTGGCGGCAATTCGAACAATCTCAGCCGTGCCGATGAAATGAACATTTACGACAACACCAACGCATTGGTGACGCGACTCACGTTCGATGACCAATCGATCGCCGGGTCGCCCAGGACGAATAACATCAGCGGCAATCCTATCTCGATCGCCGCGGCACTGTTGGCTACGGCCGACACGACGCTGTGGAAGTTGTCGGCCGGTGGCGATCAGTATGGGTCGTACACTTCCGTCGCCGGCGAGATTGGCAATCCGGGGGCGTTTTCGTTTGTGCCGGAGCCAAGTTCAGTCGCGCTCGTGATTCTGGGCGGATTGGGCTTGGGGCCCCGAGTGGTTCGACGCCGCCGGTAGAGATTACTCGCTTCATGGCGGGCACAACCTGCATTTGCTTCCAAGACTACGCGCAGAGTATCTTTAGACCAAGACTCATCGCAGGGAGGGATAAGTCGTGACGCGCGAAGCAAATCAGATTGTGGAAACCACGGCACCCGGGAAGCGGCTACTAAGCCTGGATGCGCTTCGCGGGTTCGACATGTTCTGGATCATGGGCGGCGAATCGATCGCGCGCGAGGCGGCGGATTTAACGCATTGGGCACCGCTCGTTTGGTTTCACGATCAGCTGCATCACCCGGAGTGGCATGGGTTCGCGCTTTACGATCTGATCTTTCCGTTGTTCTTGTTCATGGCGGGGGTCTCGATGCCGTTCTCGTTTGAGAAGAGGCTCGAACGTGGCGACACGCACGGCGAGATTGCTCGGCATGTGATCATCCGTGGGCTGTTACTCGTCGTGCTGGGGTTTATTTACAATGGGATCTTGAAGTTCGATTGGCCTCATACTCGTTATCCGAGTGTGCTTGGAAGGATTGGCTTGGCGTATTTGTTCGCAGGGCTGATTGTAATCAGCACGGGCGTGAGGAGTCGGGTCTTGTGGCTGGTTGGCGTGCTCGTGGGATATTGGGCAGCGCTGCGGTTTATTCCGGTACCTGGGTTTGGCGCGCACGATTTAACGCCAGGGCACACGCTGACGGATTTTATTGATCGATCGCTGATTCCGGGGCACTTGTATCATGGGGACCGCGACCCGGAAGGATTGCTGGGGACGATGCCGGCGATCGGAACGGCATTGTTCGGCGCGCTGACTGGCGAATGGCTCAAGAGCGAACGCTGGTCGGAATATATGAAAGCGGTGGGGATGGTTTTGGCAGGCGCGGTGTGTTTGGCACTCGCGTGGACCTGGAACCTTGAGTTTCCGATCAACAAAAACCTGTGGACGAGCTCGTTTGTGCTCAACTGTGCCGGACTGAGCTTGTTGCTGATGTCGTTGTTTTATTTGGTGGTGGATGTGTGGGGTTTCAGGCGGCTAGCGTTTCCGCTGATAGTCATTGGAAGCAACTCCATACTCATCTATTTGGCGCCGCATTTTATCGACTTCGCATACGCGACTCATGCGCTGTTTGATGGGATTTTGGGACTGACTGGCACCTATCAACCGTTGTTGTTTGTAATGGCAATTGTGTTTGTAAAATGGCTGCTGCTTTATCTGCTTTACAAGAAGCGGATATTCCTGCGTGTTTGAAATGCGGACCGGCTGCAGGGCTTACCTGGCTTTTCGAAGTTACCAATCCGTGGACCGGCGTCCGCCTATCTCCCCGTTTTAGGGGCCGTTTCGCGTCGGAAAGTGTAAAAAAGTGTTGACTTTCGCATGCGGCGGGGTTCTAACAATTGCGTGATCGTATAGATCGCAGCTTTCGGTAGCGGCTTGCTGAAGCCGTTCCTGCCAAGCCGAAGGCTCCCGCCAAAACCTGGGGTGACGAGCGCATGCGGGCGTTTGCCGCTCTCCGCCGATTGATTTTCATAGGCGTATTCGCTCATGCTGCCGTTGCGGCGGCGCAAAGCGAATCGCTGCATTCGCAAATCGACAAAATGCTGCTGCCGGTCACGGGCGTGGAGCCGGCCGCGGCATCGGACGCGGAATTCTTACGACGGGTGTCGCTCGATTTGATCGGGATGCCGCCAACGGCGGATGAGGCGCGGGCGTTTCTCAAAGATGCCACCGCCGACAAGCGCGTGCAGCTCGTCGATCGGTTGCTTCGCTCGCCCCATTTCGTGCGGCGGTTTGCGGAAGCGCTCGATATCATGCTGATGGAGCGCCGGCCGAACACGAATGTTACTGCGGACGAATGGCAGACGTGGTTGGTCAAATCGGTGCGAGAGAACAAACCTTGGAATGAATTGGCCAAGGAGATTCTGCTGTCGGACGGTGCGGATCCAGCGAAGCGGGCACCGGCGCGCTTTGCACTTGATCGCGGGTCGGACCCGAATATGTTAACGCGCGACATTGGGCGCGTGTTCTTTGGGCGCGATATGCAGTGTGCGCAGTGTCACGACCATCCGCTGGTGGGCGATTATCTGCAGTCGGATTACCAAGGGTTGTTTGCGTTTCTGCAGCCTACTTACGCGATCACGACAAAGGTCGGCGACAAACCAACGGTAATGGAGGCTGAGCACGCGGGCGGGAACGTGTCGTTCCAATCGGTGTTCTTGCACATCCCGCGGCGTACGGCGGCGAGGGTTCCGGACGGGACGATGATCGATGAGCCGTTTTATTTGCCGGGTGAGGAGTACCAAGTAGCGCCTGGCGACAATGTGAAATCGATACCTAAATTTAGTTACCGCGAAAAGCTCGCGGAATTGGCGACGAATGGGTCGAACGAGGCGTTCAATCGAAACATTGCGAATCGTTTGTGGGCGTTTATGTTCGGCAGAGGATTGGTGCATCCCGTCGATTGGCAGAATCCGGAGAATCCGCCGTCCAATCCTGAGTTGTTGAAGTTGCTGTCGACGCAAATCGCTGCGATGAAGTTCGATATGCGTGCATTCTTGCGTGAGTTGGCGCTTACGAAGGCGTATCAACGCTCGTTCACGCCGCCGGCGGATGTGGCTTCGCTGGCCGAGAAGGCAGGGCAAGAAGTCAAACGATTGGAAGACGAGCGAGGGCTGTTGGCGAAGGCCAATGATGAATCGGACGCTGCGTATAAGAAGGCGGCGGACGCCTGGGAAAAAGCGGAGGCAGCCGCGTTACCGGTGGCCGGCGAGCTGGATGCGGCGAAATCGAAGTACGCGGATGCGAAGAAGAAAGCGGATGACGCTGCAAAGGCAGCGGCGGATGCTACTTCGCAGTTGCAGGCGAAGAAAACGGCAATGGGATCGGTGCAACAGGCGGCTACGGCGGCACAGGAGGCGGTGAAGGTGCTTCCGGCGGATAAAGAACTGGCGGACGCGGCTCAGAAATTTGTGGCGCGAGCGCAGCAGTTGGTTACCGAGGCGGCGGCACTTGCGAAGACGGCGGATGAAAAGAACGCGGCCGTCGCGCCAACTGCGGATGAATGGAACAAGACGAAGCCGCCGGTCGAAACGGCGTTGCAAAAAGTTACGCCGCTCACGACGACGTTGAAAGATGCCGAAAAGGCAATGCTGGCTGCGCGGGAGAAAGCGGAGTTTGATAAAGAGCGGCTGGCCGCGATGGATCGGCGATTGAAGACAGCGAAGACGGTGGCGGCGCTTCCCGAGATGAAAAACGCACTCGCGGCTGCGACCGAGGCAATGCCAGGGCGCGAAGCTGCGGCCGCGGCAGCGCAAAAAGCGCTGACGGACTTTGCGCCGCAGGCGGCGGTTCAAGAGGCTACGAGCAAGGCGCTCGCGGAGGCTTCCGCGGGAGCCGCTAAGAACGAGCAAGCGGCTCGGGCGGAACTGGTCCAACATGCGGCAACGGTCGAAGCGATCGTGGCGGCATCGAAGACGTTGGAAAATGCGCAGAAAGCCACGCCCGAGAATGGTATTCTTACCGACTCGATTGCGAAGTTGCACGAAAGCCTGACACGGGCCCAAGCTGCGGTGGGTGAATCGCAGAAAAAGGTTGAGGCGACGGCATCCGCTCATAGCGCGGCCGATCAGGCGTTTGTCGCGGGGCAGGAGACGCTCGCCGGTGTGTTGGCGGAGCGGGCGCGTCGCGAAAAAGGGTTGGTAGCGGCAAACGAAGCGCTCGCAGCAGCGAAGGCAGACGTCGCGGCGAAGCAAGCGGCGCTAACGTCGTCGGGTTCGGAGTTAAACGATCGCTGGACGAATGATTTTACGATCGCATCGCTCAAGCCGTTGACGCCGGAGCAGATGTGTTGGAGCGTGTTTCGCGCGACCGGGGTGTACGATCGCTATTGGATGACCGAAGTTGCTGAATTGGATAAGGCGAAACCGTTGACTGAGGAACAGAAAAAGGATGCGGGCCAGATTGCCTCGCGCGAGGTCGATCTGGAGCAACGGACTTTCGACAAACTGAAGGGGAACATTGGGACGTTCGTTGCGTTTTACGGAGCCGCAGCGGGCCAGCCGCAGGGTGATTTTTTTGCCACGGCGGATCAGGCGCTGTTCGCAGCGAACGCGGGCCCGATTAATAGCTGGGTAGCGCCAGCTGGCGGAAACGTTACCGAGGGCGTCGCGAAGCAGGACGATCCTGGAGTTGCTGCGGAACAACTGTATTTAACGGTACTGACTCGCATGCCGACGGATGGCGAACGGGCGGATGTCGCGAACTATTTGAAGGACCGGGCAAAGGACAAGGCGGTGGCCGCGCAGGAATTGGTGTGGGCACTTTTGAATTCGGCGGAATTTCGATTCAATCACTAGAAGCAGTTTCAAAACCGGTTGTAGCTGGCCTCTATGAGGCCGGACTCTCAAGTTGCCGGGGTCACAGACCCCAGCCACAGTTTTGTAATCAATACAGCTAATCGGAGAAGAATGCCATGGATGCACGATATGCTTGCCACTCTCCGGAGCATGTGATCGCACGACGGCAGTTTCTCGGGTCGCTGGCGGCACTTGGCGCGGGCACTATGGTCGGCGGGCTCGGCGCATTCGCGGCGCCGGCGGTGGCCGATCAGTTGAAATCCGATCAAAAGCGGATTGTGGTGTTCAACATGGCCGGCGGGTTGAGTCAGTTGGAGAGCTGGGACCCGAAACCCGGCGCAGCGACGGGTGGGCCGTTTCGCGCGATTCCCACTTCGGTGCCGGGAATTCAAATCAGCGAGCTGTTGCCCGAGACCGCGAAGCAGATGCACCATTTGTGCTTAGTTCGCGGCGTGAACACGAGTGAAGACGATCATGGCAAGGGCGCCTATTTGATGTTTCATGGGCGGCGAGAAAATCCCGCTGCCGAATATCCGCAAATTGGAGCTGCCGCGGCGAAGGCTCTAGCGCCGGCCGACAGCCCGTTGCCGGGTTACGTACTCATTACTCCCGGCGGTGCGGGCGGGCGTGGGAACGACTCGGCGTACTTGGGGCCGAAGTATGCGAGCGTGCAATTGGGCAATGGCAAGCCACCGCAGAACACGGAACGTCCGCAAAATGTTTCGGAGACGTCGGAGGCGGCGCGGCAGAATTTTCGGCGTCATATCAATGACGAATTTCTCAGCCGGCGACGGACGGCAATTACCGAGGCTTTCACTTATTCGTTTGAGCAGGCCGAACAATTGATGCGGCAGCGCGATGTCTTTGATGTGTCCAAGGAGCCTGCGAAAGACACCGATCGATATGGCAAGCATGATTTCGGCCGGCATTGCTTGCTCGCGCGACGATTGTTGGAGAAAGGCATTACGTGCGTGCAGCTGACGCACACGAATTACGACACGCATAACGAGAACTTCAACTTTCATATCGAGCAGCTCGGCGAGTTCGATCGTTCGTTTGCGTCCTTCGTTGCGGATTTGGCGGATCGCGGAATGCTGGACAGCACGCTGATTGTGGTGCTGTCGGAATTTGGCCGGACGCCGGGGATCAATCAGCATCTTGGCCGCGACCATTGGTCGAAATCGTGGTCGATTTGCATGGGTGGGTGCCGCATTCCGCGCGGGCATGCGTATGGAAAAACGAATGACGATGGCACGGCGGTCGTGGACGGGCAAGTTGATCATGGGGCTTTGTTCCACACGTACTTCGAGGCCATGGGGGTCGATTCAACAGGTTCGTTCGTGGTGGATGGCCGTAAGATGCCGATTGCCGATCCGGCCGCTTCGGCGGTGTCGGAATTACTGACGTAAGGGAGATTTGGCGTGGCGACGACGGCACTCGATCCGAAACAGGCGAACATAGTATCGCAATGGGCGTACGAGCGGCCGCTGCTGGCGTGCCGTTTCGATCCCGCGGGAAAGTTTGTGTTTTGCGGCGCGGAGAATGCGAACCTGGTGCGCTTTAATTTGGCGGATGGCAAGCCGACGAATTTTGCGGGCGGACACGATACGTGGGTGCAAGCGATTGGTTTTTCGAAGGACGGGGCGCAGGTTGTCAGCGGCGGGTGCGACGGCAAGCTTAGTTGGTGGGACACGGCAGCGGCCGAGGCGAAGCCGATTCGTTCAATTGCAGCCCACGCTGGTTGGGTGCGAACGTTGGACGTGAGTCCGGATGGCGCGCTGCTGGCGACTGGCGGCAACGACAACATGATGCGGCTGTGGAACATGGCGGACGGCAAGCTGGTGCGCGAAATGGCGGGGCACGAGCGGCATGTATACAGCGTGCTGTTTCATCCGTCGGGGCAGTTCTTGCTGAGCGGCGATTTGATGGGGGAGCTCAAGCAGTGGGAGGTTGCGACGGGTAAGCCGGTGCATTCCTTTGATGCGAAGGCGCTACACACTTACGAAGGCGGCCAGCGCGTCGATTACGGCGGCGTGCGAGCTCAAGCTTTGAGCGCGGACAATAAACTGCTCGCTGCGGGCGGGTTGTACAAGGCGACGAATCCTTTGGGGGCGGTCAATGAGCCGCTGGTTTTGCTGTTCGATTGGGAATCGCAAAAGGTGTCGAAACAGCAAACGATCGATGGCATTACTGGCGGATCGATCTCGCGGCTGCGGTGGTTGGGCGATGGGTCGCTAATGGCGTCGTGCGGCGGGGTATCGGGCGGATTTTTACTTTTTTGGAAACCGGACGCCGAGAAGGCTTATCACAAGCTTCCCTTTCCCGCATTGGCGCGCGATATGGATTTGCATCCGGATGGGTTGCAAGTTGCCACAGCCCACGCGGATAAGCAGCTTCGTATCACACGGCTGGCGGCGAAGCCGACGTAATGCTCGACGTTTTGCGCTTTTCCAGCATGATTTTCCGGTGCGAGAATCGCGTCGCTTCGCGATAACGGCTAAAATGAGCGACCCTTCTGTGGAGCTCATTTGATGATTCAGAAAATGTTTGTTGCATGCCTGATGCTGGTTTGCGGCTCGGTGTTTGGGGAAGTCGACGAACAGCCGCTCAAGGTGAAAGTCGTTCAGGCGTTTCCGCAACTGAAGTGGCCAGATTCGCTGGTGGGTGCTGACGACGGCAAGCCGCGCGACCCACGGCCGCTGTTGCTCGAAGGGGCAGGGGACGGCACAAATCGGATTTTTGCCGGTAGCGAATACGGCGCCGTGCTGGTTTGGCCCAACAAGCCGGATGCGGACAAGATGGAGACGTTTCTCGATATTCGCGAGCGGGTGCAGTACATCGACCAGCAGAACGAAGAAGGATTTCTGGGGTTGGCGTTTCATCCAAAGTTCAAGGAGAACGGCGAATTCTTTGTGTACTATTCGCTGAAGCCGACGGAGGAGAATCCGCACATGACCGTCGTTTCGCGATTTCATGTGTCGAAGGATGATCCGAATCGTGCCGATCCGAACAGCGAGGAAATTCTGCTGCGGATCAAGCAACCGTATTGGAACCATAAGGGCGGAACGCTGGTATTCGGGCCGGACGGGTATCTGTACATCGCGCTTGGCGACGGTGGCGCTGCGAATGACCCACATGCTAACGGGCAGAATCTGAAGACGCTGTTGGCGAAGATTTTGCGGATCGACGTCGACCACAAGGACGACGGCTTGGAGTATGCGATTCCGAAAGATAATCCATTTGCCAGTCGTAAGGATGCGCGTGGAGAAATTTGGGTTTATGGAATCCGCAACGTGTGGCGCATGGCGTTCGACCGCGGCACTGGCGAGTTGTGGGCGGGCGACGTTGGCCAGGACCTGTGGGAGGAGATCGATATCATTCGCCGCGGTGGGAATTACGGGTGGAACGTGCGCGAGGCGAAGCACCCATTTGGGCCCAACGGCAGCGGACCACGAGCGGATCTCGTTGACCCGATTTGGGAATATAACCACAGCGTCGGGAAATCGATTATTGGCGGCAGCGTGTATCGCGGGAAAGAAGTGCCCGAGCTTAATGGCGCCTACATTTATGCGGACTATGTGACCGGCCAAATTTGGGCACTCTGGTACGATCGCGCCAAGAAGGAAGTGGTTGCGAACCGCACGATCCAACAGAAGGGACTGCCGATATTGTCGTTTGGCGAAGATGACGCAGGAGAGATTTACTTCCTGACGCAGGCCGGGGGCATCTACAAGTTTACTTCGCCGTGAGTTGCGCGAGTCGGAGGCTGGTCGGCGGCCACCGATGTTTTGAGGAACGGCAGGAAGGGAGGCGCTTGATCGGCGAGGGTTGCCTCGAGGCGTTCTGTGCAATCGCAGTCGCTGCATGCCCAGGATTCAGAGCCGTTCTCGTCGCGACAGTTTTTTCGCGCGTGGGCGTCTTGGATTCTGACGAGATCGAAATACTCTTCCCAATAAAGACGTTCTTCTTCCAGCGGGGTGTTGCAGTAGCAGACTTCGACCCACCGTGCGGTTCCATCGTCAAATAGCCGCGCGTCGCACATGTTGCGAAGATATTCACCGCCGGCGATCGAGCCAGCACCGAGCGTCCCGCACTCGATGGCCTTCAGCAGAGCTGGTTCTTTGCCTGGTTTCACTCGAGCGCGCACTAGATATCGCATGCTGTAATTCTCGCTCGGGGCCGTAGGAAATCAAGTTGAGCGGGCGGAGTAGCTCGTGTGAGCGCGCGACCAGTTGTCATTTGATATAATCGGGGCCAAGCTGATTTCAAAAACAGGTGTGGGCGATGCCAGCAACGAACCCTATCGATGCTCACTATCCGCTTGAGTCGAACGCAATTCAGCGTTTTCGAGACGACGGATTCATCCGGCTGCCGAATGTGCTCGGCGCGGATGTTCTTGACGAAATCGCGCCTGAAATCACACGGATGGTGGACGACGGGAACCGTTTGAAAGACATTCCGTTGAGTGAACGCACACTCTATGACCAAGCGTTTATTCAAGTCATGAATCTTTGGACGCGGAGCGAGCAAATGCGAGCGTTCGCTTTCGACAAGCGGCTCGCGCGGATTGCGGCGGAGCTAATGGGGACGCGCGGCGTACGGATGTGGCACGATCAGGCGTTGTATAAGGAGCCGTCGGGCAGTTTCACCCCTTGGCATGTAGACCAGCAGTATTGGCCCATGTCGAACTCGAATTCGGTGACGGCTTGGATTCCGTTGCAAGCGGTGCCGCTGGAAATGGGGCCGCTTTGCTTTGGCCGTGGAAGTCATCGGAAAAGGATCGGGCGTAATTTGGAGATTAGCGCGGAAAGCGAGCGAGAAATCGGCGATGCGGTTCGCAAGGAAAAGATCGACGAGGTGCAAGAGCCGTACGCGTGTGGAGATGTAAGCTTCCACCTTGGGTGGACGCTTCATCGGGCGTGTCCGAATACGACGTTGAAGCCGCGCCGGGTGTTCACGATCATTTATATGGACATCGATATGCGACTGGCGCCGCCGAAGAACAAGAATCAACAGGCCGACTGGGACGCCTGGACGCCGAGCACTCAAATCGGCGAAATCATGAATGACCGGCTGAACCCGATACTTTACGAGCGGGAAGCGTAAGCTAGCGCAATCGGGTTCCGGCGCGACGTTCGCGCAGGTGGGCCGAGAGGTCAGCGATGCGCGGGTCTTGGTCGCGTATCGAGATTTGCCAGGCCTTTTCGATGAGACCCCGGTCGTCGGAGGTGGCCATCACGGTGACTGCCAACAGGCGGACATCGGCGTCCTCGTCGTCGGCGAGCAGAAACAGCCAGGGTCTAACTTCCGCGCCTGGCAACTTGAGGACCGTGTCGACGACGTGCGAGCGGTCGTCGTCGGTCGACAAATACTGCTGGACCAGCGCGGGGGATAGGTGTTTAAACCCGCGGGCGGCCAACTGAGATTCGACATCGCGATGCTCGTCGCCGCCGGTGGTGCGCCAGCGCTCGAGGAGTTCGCGCGTGCTGTACGTTCCAGAGGGCGAAAACGACGCGTGGGCATTCGAGGTGACCGCTGATGCTGAGCGCGAGTCTTCTGAGTTTCGCAGAACGGGATGGTTGGGATCGTCGGGTGAACTATTTGCAGACGCTTGGTCTTCATCGGCATCCGGTAATTGACTGGCATCGCTCTGATCCACGGGTATCGAATCGTGCCGGAGCGGGTTCTCCGGGGTTTGCACACGGGTCGCTCTGTCGGCGACGTTTTCGCCGAAGCGGGCAGGTGGCAAAGGGGTCACACTGTCGTTCGCCGAACTCGATGGAAAAGACGTGAATGTCTGCTCCAGTTGGTTGCGGTCTGCAATTCGACCACTGCTTGTATCGGTAAACGCTGCACTGCTTCGATTTTGCGTTTCGGGCGAGTGAGGAGGAGTAGCGGCCGTCGTGTAGCTCGAGTTGCCAACCAAGGTCATGATTTCGTCGCAATGTAGCGCGAGTAATGCGGTCGTCTTCGGTGGACATTTTTCTGCCACGCGGACCATCTTGTGCGCGACGCTTGAAAGCCATGGATAACTTGAGGGAGGAAAGGCGCGCCGCTGTTCGGCGATGGCCGCAGATAACTGCGAGACCTGGTCGGCGACTCGTGTCATACGCTCGTGGTTGTCGACCTGTTGTTGCCAATCGTCTAACAGCTTATTGATGGCAACCTGCGCTGCTTCGACGGTTGCGGAGTGATCACAAGTGGCTGACTCTACGAGAATTGAAAGCGGCGGATTCGAGATCGCTGCGAGTTGGCTCACTGCTGCCGGCGCTTGCGTTTTTTCGCCGTGCGCGATTTGGTCGCTTAGCGTGGCGATGAGATCCGCGCGGCGCCAGGCTGCTAGCCCTGCACCGAGGAGAAAGCCGATCCCGATGATGATCGTCAGCGTATAGAGGTGGGCGCGGCGCTTCGATGCCATGGGCGTAAGGAACAACCGGGCGAGTTCGGCACAAACGAGAAGGGCGGGATTGTCGGAGCTTAGGGGGTAGCTGGGCAATATCAAATTGTGCTCTCAGCGCCAGCAAGTTCGCGAGTCCGAGAGTGAATGACATTAAGAAGCGCTTACGCATGTTCACAAGTAAACCTAGCCGCGCGCTGCCAGCACCTGTTCGCTGCGTTGATCGTAGTTTTTCCTGTCGCCGCTTGATGTACCCGTCCGAAATATTTATGGGACCGACAAAGTTTAACGGCGCGCTAGCAAGAGGGCCGTTTCATCGCGTCGGGTTTGGGGGGACTTCTATGGTGTCGGTTCAGAAAGTGGTCGGCAGGATTGCGCGGCGAGGTATTTGCCGCGGAATTGTGCCTCTTAGTGTGGTTGCTATCGTTTGCAGCCTGAGCAACTCCGATGTTTTGCGGGCAACGGCGCAGGACGGGAGCGGTTCGGACGCTACGTCGAACCGCGCAGCGCATGACGATGCGGTTCGGTCACTGCCCTGGAAGCAGATGTCGCCCGCGAACCGACAAACGGCTCAATCGATTATCAATAATGCCAGCATTTATCGCCGGCTACCAACGCGGATCATCGACTGCGATCCGGACCTTTTCACATTTTTGCTGCAGCATCCGGAAGTCGTCATCGATGTGTGGCGGGTGATGGGCATCAGCCAGGTCGCGCTAAGCAAGGCGCCGGATGGCGTCTACCACGGCACCGATGGCGCCGGCACGGTGGGAACTGTGCGGTATCTCTTCAGCAATTGGGGTCCGAATGCGCAAAACTTAGCGGTGGTCTACGCAGACGGCGCTTACTCAGGGGCGCCATTTCCAACACCGCTGAAAGCACAATCGGTGATGCTCGTTCGCTCGTCGGATGTGCAGGAAACAAACGGGCGGCACTATGTGACGGTGCGAATTGATTCATTTGTGCGCGTGGAGCAGCTCGGCGTCGAACTTGTTGCGAAGACCGTGCAGCCCTGGATCAACAAGACTGCCGACCAAAATGTGATCGAAACGCTGACGTTTGTGAGCAATTTCTCGCGAACTGCTGAGAAAAATCCGGCGGGTATGCAGCGGCTGGCATGCCGCCTCAACTCGGTCGACGAACCGACCCGCAATGCGCTCGTTTCGCTATGCTTCCGAACGGCAGAGCGTTACGCCCAGCGCGATACGATTTCGCGGACGGGCGCCATATTAGCAAACCGCGGCGAGATGATTGTCGACGGGCGCTAGCGCTATCGAGCGGATTAATTCCGAGTTCTTCGCCTTCTACCGCCTATCGGAATCGTCGCGCCGGCGATAAGCAACAGGCCCGGCAGCGAAGTCTCGGGGACGGATGTCGATGAAATCGGCATGGACGTGGCCCCGCAACTGCCGGAACTTGAACCGGCGGATAGTGACCTGGTCGACATAAGCATTGCTTTCAGGCCGGAGCTGGTCGTGGTGGTCGAACCAGAGTCTCCGCCTCCGGCCGCCTGAATGGTCGATAGAAAGGTTTCGAGGTCCGTTTGGAATGTCTGATAGGTGGGGAGATTCGTTTGCAGCGTCGTTTGTTCGGTTGTAAGCGAATCCACCTTGGAATTCAGACGATCGGTGATGTGATTGATCATAAGCTCGATGCGCGCGAGCTTCGAAGCGGAGATGCTTGAGTCATCCTGGTAGTTCGTTAGCAGGTTGTCGTAAAAGGTGATGTCGTCGTTTGCGTTGCTGATTTGAGTCGTGACCCGGTCGATCGCATTTTGCACTCCCGTGACGAAGAAGTCGTAGCGATCGGATAGGGATTGTGTCTTATCAACGATACTGTCGTAGGTGTCGGTCGTGAAAAAATCCGTAGTGTTGGCGACGCCATCGTCGTACTTGGTTTTGAGGTTATCGAAGCGCGTTTGAAAGTGGGTTTGAAGCACGTCGACGTTGTCGGCGAGATTTGATCCAGAATCGCCACCGAAACCTCCGTGATGGCCAAAGCCTAGGCCGAGGCCAAATTCAACCAAGCCACCAAGTCCAAGATCGCCGAACTCTCCGCGATCGTCGCCGTGTGCCAGCGCCATCGTGCCGAGTATTAGCGTCAGAAAAATTGCCGTGAGTTTCGTTTTCACTTTCACTCCTCGTTGGTTCAACTGCGGTGGAGTCTGAGGTCGACCCGTCGCGCGCTCAGATCCAAACCGAATTTTGTGATACAGATTGGCGATTAATTCTTGGACCGAAAAAACTAGAATTGCGCCACGAATTTGCTATCAGCTTGCCGCGTTTGTAGTGCGACGTGCCAATCTGTCACCGGAACTTCAAGGCCCCGCTTGTTCGGATGCCGCGGCGAAAACTGCGGAATGCGGGCGTTCAACGCCAGATCGGAAGATAGGTAAGTTTATGTAAGTCGTGCGACGACGGTCAGATGGACCCACAGGGCTTAACTTTTCGCAACTCACACCTGTTTAGGCGTGGGAAAAGCCTTCGCATGGCCCTTGCGCACAGAGATTAGTCGTTCGGCCGCCGAGCAAGACGATGATCTTGCCAGCATATGCAAGTGCCTAGTAAGCTCCGCGATATTGTCGTTGCTGTCCCACAAATAACGGAACCTACGATGTCAATTTCATTGGTAAGTACGGACAGCCCGAAACGTCGTCGGCTAGCATCGAAAGTTTGGCGCGAGATTAAGCGACCGTTTGTCGCCAAACCGCGGCTCCCAAAATTGTATTCTTGCCTTCCGAATCTGAGGGGGCGAGCGCCAACCCTCGCGGATTTTAGCCCGATGCATGCGACCGTCGAGGCGGAAGCGGTTCCGTTGATTCATCAGCTTGTGCGTGAATCGCGCAACTATCCGGGCCCAATCATCGAGATTGGCACGCTGCTAGGAATTACGACGACAACTATGGCCCTAGCGAAAACGCCTGAGCAAAAAATCATCACCGTGGACTTGTACTGTTGGAATCCATGGGGCTTTACGCCGGAAATTCACGAAGCGCTAACCTCGCAGATTCTTAACTACGTTGTTCAAACGGGGCACGTCGAGCGTGTGCGGATGGACAAAGACGAGTTTTATCGCACATATCAAGGACCGGCGCCGTCCATGGTCTTTCTCGATGCGATGCATGACTACGAAAATACGAAACTGGATATTGAGTGGGCTCGCCGAGTTGGTGCCCACATCATCGCCGGTCACGATTACAGCGACGAGTTTCCCGGTGTGAAACGGATTGTGGACGAATGTGGCGGCCCGCGCCACTTGCGCTGCTCTGTCTGGGCACTCTAGCCCTGCGGCTTGCCGCCCATCTTACGTGCAGTGCGCTGTCGTACGCGCAGAGGAGTAGCTGCTAGGTTGTTCCGGCGGTTGGCCAGTTCCATGCCGCGGCCACAGACGGTTCTTCACGCACGCGCTTACGTCCCAAAGGACGCGAGATAAATTCCAAAACTATTTTGAATGTTGTTGACATCTATCATTTAGTCGACTAAATTTAGCGCATTAAACAATTCTCGCTTGCCGGAGGCATCGTTATGAGTGCTCCGAATCTTGGGCGCGTTCAGCTGAAGATTATGCAAATCCTGTGGAGTCGCGGGCGAGCGACGGCGCGCGACATCACAGATGCGCTTAACGAATCTGAGCCGATCGCGCACAGCACTGTTCAAACGCTCTTGCGAACGCTGAAAGACAAAGGATCGATTGATCATGAGGTCGACGGTCGGACGTTCGTATTTATACCGACCGCGAAAGAGGACAAATACAAACGGAATGCCGCGGTCGATCTGCTTCACCGTGTGTTTGGCGGCGATATGCCGAGCCTCGTGGCGCATCTGCTGAAAAGCGAGAAGCTATCCCAAAAGGAACTTAACGAACTTCGCGAGATGATCGACGAACGCGATAACAAGCGCTAACTTTTTGACCACATCTCTGTCACGGGTACGCGGTTGAAACGCAGGAGTTTCCCATGAACTGGCTGGAGCTGACGACGACGCTTCTGGATGGGGCTCGGTTCGCGACGGGCACGGCAGCAAATTGGTTGATTCAATCCACACTATTAATCGCGTGTGGATTGGCAGTCGGAAATTTATTTCGCCAGCGCGGTTCGGCAGTGCAGTCGGCGATTTACCGCACGACGCTGTTGGCGACGCTTCTGTGCCCACTAGCAACGACCGCCCTTTCATTGCTCGGCGTAACTGGGTGGTCGCTTACCATGCCGGCCGCATATTCGGTGGCGGTGCTACCGACTGAGGTCAAATACAGCCCTCAAGTAGCCTCTCTTCCAAATTCATCGAATTCAGTTCCCGCAAACAGGGCTCCCGATCCGCAAGCATTAGATTCGGCCTGCTCATTCGTTGCAGCGGGTGATCTTGAGAAATCGAGAGAGGGTGCTCCGGCGACAGTTGCCGCATCTGCACCGCGGCCTGCATTAAACGCTGCGACATCTAACGCGAAGTCGCCCGGGCCACTTTCGCCGTCGCTCTTCGAACTGCAGGGATTCGCAATCGAGGCATCGCTCGTCGCGGCACTCTGGACCGTTGTGAGCATCGGATTGTTGTTGCGAATTGGGCTGTCGTGGTTGCAACTCCACCGGCTACGTGGCGGAGCGCAGATCGCCGATGCGAAAACGGTCAACACGTGTCATCAGCTTGCTGCCACGTTGGGAGTTTTCCCACCGGACGTAATGCGCACTCCGTATTTGCCGAGCCCCTGCTTGGCGGGCCTGCGGCGACCAGCAGTGTTGTTGCCCGAGGCGGATTTGAATTTGCCAATTCGCGACGTGCTGGTCCATGAGCTCGCACATTTGTTGCGGCAAGACTGCTTTTGGAACCTCGTTCGGCAAGCGGCAACGGCGCTTTTGTTCTTTCAGCCGCTCATGTGGAAGCTTTCGCGTCGCCTCGCGACAACGGCAGAGGAAGTCTGCGACGACTATGTCGTGCAATTCGGCGGCGACCGCCGGGAGTACGCACATCGCTTGGTAGATATCGCAACATTGTCCGTGGTTCCGCTCTCAAGTGCCGGCGTGGGAATAGTTTCGATTCGATCGATGCTTGGATCACGCGTCGCCCGCATCTTGGATACCTCGCGATCCCTTTCTACGCGGATCGGCAATTTCGCGTTGGCACTCGTACTTGTCGCTGGACTCGGTGCCACGTTGCTGGTCGGGTTCGTGGGTCTGAATTCGGCTCCGCACGCCGCCGCCGCTACAGAAAACGCAAAGACCGAGGACAAACCGGCTAAGACCTCGAGCGGTTCCGGACAGGGCAATTCGGAATCGGAGGCAGCGGATGCGGATGACCTCGTAACCGTTCGCGGTCGCGTCGTCGATCCGACGGGAAAACCGGTTGCCGGGGCGGACGTTGACGTTTTGCGTTGGTACTGGAATCTCGGCACGCCTGAGCCTCTGGCAGTCACGAAGGCCGACGAAAACGGCCGATTCTCGGTTGCCTATCGCAAATCACAGTACTTCGAGAGCAGCGGCCGACCCGGCCAGTGGCGGGAAGCCACGATCGCCGCGTTCGGCGAGGGTTTCGGAGTGGGCTGGGTGACTTATGACAAAATCGCGCCTGGCAAAGAGGCGACGATCAAGCTTGCCGTGGACGACGCTCCGATCGAAGGTCGCATTCTCGATCTCGAAGGAAAGCCGGTGGCCGGCGCGACCATTAAAGTCGACTACCTTAACACGCCCAAAGGCGGCGACTTGAGCGAATGGCTGAAGGCCGTGCGCGAAGGGCAATCCATTCCCGCCGCCGCCAGACTGTTCTCCGATTCGGCTCCGTTAGTTTCGGCGGGAAGATGGACGGGGATTAAGACAGACGGCGATGGCCGTTTTCGACTGACAGGCATCGGTCGCGAGCGTCAGCTTAACATTGTGGTCGAAGGGCCGACGATCGTCACGCAGGAGTTGTCTGTGGTGACGCGCGACATGCCACCACTATGGCAGTTGACGTTTGATTTCCCAGGAGCCCTGCAGCGGACAAACTTCGGCGCGAAGTTCGACTACACAGCGGCCTTGTCGCGACCGATCGAAGGCGTGATCCGCGACGCGAAAACGGGCAAGCCTCTTGCCGGCGCGGAAGTCTGGAGCAGCCGATTTGCTGGCGAAACGCTTCACGGTGTTACGACCATTAAAACGAAGTCGGATGCCGACGGACATTACGTTTTAAATGGCATGCCGAAGGGAAAAGGGAACGAAGTCTTTGTCGTACCGACGGACCTGCCGTACTTCACTGCAGTATTCGAAATTCCAGATCCCGATGGGATCGACCCTGTTCCATTTGATATCCGGCTTCATCGTGGCGTGTGGGTGTCAGGAAAAGTAATTGATGAACGCACCAAACGCGGCGTGCCGGCAGCGGTGCACTACATCGTTCGGCCGGATAATCCACTCGCAAATTTACCCGAATTCGAATACGGCGCGCACGAAATGCATGTCCAGGATCGTTTTCGCACGAAACCCGATGGCAGTTATCGTGTGGTGGCATTGCCGGGTCGCGGCATCATAGGTGTGAAGACGGTCGATGGCGCGTATCCGAGCGGCCAAGGACTAGCGACGATCACCGGAATCATCAATCGCGACGCGTATAACAAATACGATGGTGTTTTTGCGCCGTCCAAAAAGGGTTCGACTGCTTACAAGGAAGTTGAGACGAAAGTTGACGACGACTCGACGGCGTGCGACTTCGCATTGTCGCATGGCAAGGAAGTGACGGTGCGTGCCGTCGATGCAAACGGAGCGCTCGTCGCCGATTGCAGCGTTACTGGCTGTGCGGCGGTGGACCAACTAGCCGAACGAAAATCCAGCGGAGAATTCACCGTTACCGCGATGGGAGACGGCGAAGAACGGACATTGTTGATTCATCAGCAAGCACGCCATATCGGAAAGGGACTTCGCATTAAGGCGGCTGATTGCGCAAAGGGGCCGATCGAGGTTCGGTTGGAGCCTTGTGGCACGGTCACTGGCCAGCTGGTCAACGGAGACGATCCCGCGCAAGGCGTAAATCTACGAATCGACGTAAGCGGCGACGGCGACTACGGGAAGCAATTGAACGCCACGACGACAGACGCCGATGGCCGATTTAGGTACGATGGTTTCTTGCCCGGCCTGGCGTACGACATTATCGGAGAGGGCCCGAAGGTCGAGTTTGTGTCTGTGACCGAGAAGCTTGATTTGAAGCCGGGGGAAACGGTTGATATTGGGACGATCGACATCAAAAGCAAAGAGCGTCCCGAGATGAAGCGGACGCCCGCTGCCGATGAAATGAAAAAATCGGCGGATACGGAGTCGACCGATGTGAAGCAAGGGGCCCAAGCTCTATCGCCGGCGAAAGAAAGTGCACCGGCCAGTGGATTGAACAAGCCTGCTAACATCGCCGCAACGCTCAGAACGGCCCAAGTTGTTTCTACGGAAGGTAAAGCGATTGCGGGTGCAAAAGTTTATCTGATCGAATGGAGCTCGCGTGGTGAGCAACCTGCGCCACGACTTATGGCAACCTCGAACGGCAAAGGTTTAGTTGAATTCAGTTTGCCCGAGGTGAATCGCAACACCGTTGAAGCGACGGAGCGGATGAAGTCGCAGCAGATCGTCGTGGTGGCAAATGGTTACGGGATGGCGTATCTAACGCCCGGTGATTTGCAACCGCTAAGTGGGCTCGGTGCGGTCGCGAACCTCATCGCCGGCGGTTCGAGTGCTGCCACGATTGGTCTTTCCAAAGAGGTGCCCCTAAAGGGCCGAATTATGACGATCGACGGGCGGCGCGTCGCAAACGCTCGAATTTCTATTCGCCGCATTAGCAACGACAAACTTGGGGTAGAAGAATCGTGGCGCCGCGATCTTGCGGCACGGGGGCGGGAAAAGTCGGAAATTGACTGGCGTGTGCGGCTCGACGCCATTGCTAATTTGTTCTTCCCACCGCAACTATCGAGCGCGGCACCGACGGCGAAAACGGGCGACGACGGTTGGTTCGAACTGCGCGGCGTAAGCGGCGACCGAATTTTGCAGCTTCTCGTCGAAGGCGATGGCGTCGAATCGGCGCTTATTTATGCTCGGACGAGTGCTGGTGAAACGCTTACTCTCAAGCCAACGCCAGGCTATGGGAATGAACCAGACAAAATATACGGTATGGGATTCACGCACATCCTCGGATACTCGAAGCCTGTTGAAGGCCGGGTAGTAGATATTGATACCCAGCAGCCGATGGCCGGCGCCATTGTGCGAGCCTTCGAAGTGCATGGGGTGCGGATGTACTCCAGTCGCGATCGACAGCATTTTGTTGCTGTGACAGATTCCGACGGCCACTTTCGGATCACCGGCCTGCCAACTGGCGACGATAACTCGTTGGTGGCGTTCACAACAGGAGACGAGCCGTACGTCCCTTCTGGCGCGAACATGAACACCGACGTGCCGGAGGCCACCGCGCACCAAGATTTTCAATTGAAACGAGGTGTGTGGGCTGAAGGGCGAGCGTACGACGCAACGACGAATAAGCCGCTTACAGGCCAAGTGGAGTACTTCGTCTCACGAAACCCTGAGTTGGAAAAGGCCATCCCCGGCCTGCGCCACGCGTACATGGACGAAAGTTATTACACCGATGCTGACGGTAGGTTTCGCGTGCCGGTAGTTGCGGCCAGCGGCATCCTGGCGTTCCGCTATGCGTCTTCGGATGGCGGCAATTTGGGCAGCTACACGCGTGGCATGGGTAAAGAACAAATCACAGGTGCGAAGCAGATCGACAACTTTTCCATGTTTGAAACGCTTCCCACTTATTTGATGCCCGACAACTATTCGGCTGTGGCAGAGATTGCGCCAAAGCCGGGCGACAAAGTGGTGGAAGTCAACTTCGCGCTTTCTAACGGCAAGCCGATTACGGTCCACGTTGTAGATGATGAAGGGCACCACATAGCGAGTGGGCTGCAATTCTACGGTCAGACGGAGATGTCTGGGTGGGATGCTGCCGAGGGCGATAATTGCCAGGCCAAATCGCTTAGACCGAATGAAAAACGCGATCTGTTTTTCTACTTGCGAGCTCGCAATTTGGTAGGCGTTACAACGGTCGAAGCGCAGACAAAAGATCCCGTCACGGTGAAACTGACTACTGGCGGCGGAATCCGCGGCCGGCTCGTGAATTCAGACGGTGAACCAGTTGGCGACGTTACGCTATCGCCCAATATCCGCGAAGCAAACAGCGCGAGCTGGCCGCCGTCGCCAGACTTGTACTTCAACCCGGGCCGACTTCCGGTCGGCAAAGACGGTCGATTTGCAATCGAGGGCCTCATTACGGGAAAGAAATATCCAGCTTCTGTACTCGCGGAGCGCAAACTAAACGGGAACATGTCTTTGATGACGATCGGTACCGTCTTTGAGGATGTGACGGTCGAGGCTGGGAAGACGATCGACTTAGGCGATGTAGTTGTCGCCGACAAAAAGATGGAAACCAAAAAATCGGAGCAGGACACCAAGTCATCGACTCCGGCCGCAAAGACTTCGGCCACCGATGATGAGCACGCCGACGATAAGCACGCCGAGATCCGCGGCCGCGTGCTTGGCCCCAATGGCAAGCCGGACGCCGGGGCGCAAATTGCCGTAATCGCCACTTCGTCGCGCGTGGGGCGCGGAGGTGATTTCGATTCAGGCGACGTAGTAATCGCCGAAACCACATCGAATGCCGCTGGTGAATACGAACTTGCAATTCACGGTTTGTCGTCGAAGTCGCACCGAAGTGCAGCGATCGTCGCCAGTGCGGAAGGCGCCGGAATAGCTTGGCAATCGCTGGATCCGGACGCCCGAGACGTTGCCGCCGAGTTTGATTTAAAGCCTGAAGAGACGATTCGCGGCCGCCTGACCGATATTGAGGGCAAGCCAGTCGCAGGCGTTCGAATGAGCATCAATAATGTCGCCCCGAAAGTCGAAGGCGGACTGTTTACCAACGGACTAGGGTTTGAAGGCAAGCAATCGCCAGCCGCGTGGCCAACCATCATGGCCTCGGACGACGCCGGCAAGTTTGAGATTCACGATATTGCTGCCTCGTACGGCGTGCTGATTACGATCGCTGGAGATGATCGAATCGCACCGCAAACGGTGGCTCTCAACACGGGCATTTCCGACCGGCGCGACGAGCGTGACGGCACCTATCGGCCGCAAGTCGTGAAGAACCTGCAACCGGGCGAGGAAGCGGTGATTCCGCTCGCGCCCTCACAGGTCTTCGAAGGCGAAGTTACCTATGCAGATACGGGCAAGCCCGCGCCGAATGCTCGGCTTACGATTTGGTCGAGCCAGCAGAAATATGGTTCTATGATGTCGCTCGCCGGGACGGCGGACGCCGCGGGTCACTATCAAATCAGCGCCTATCCCGGAATTCGTTTTGGTCTTACGGCTTACCCACCAGATGGCGTCGAATACCTAACGCGTCAACTTCCGCCCGTCGACTGGGAAGGGGGGTCGGCGCATAAGCAAGTTTCCGTCCAACTCCCGCGCGGCGTGATGGTACACGGCAAGGTCGTCGACGCCGCAAGTGGCGCCGCGGTGCCCGGCGCGACCGTTCAGTACATTCCGGAAGCAGCCAATAATCCGAATGCGAAAGAGGATATTCTCACAGGCTGGGAGGGCATCCAAGTGGCGAATGACAACGGCGAGTTTCAGATCGTCGTGCTGCCCGGGCCAGGGCGACTGCTGTTCCAAGGTGCTAAGGCCGATTTCATACTGCGCGAAACCTCGAAGGAAGAGTTGCTGCGCGGCCGGCCGGGCGGTCAGCGTGTTTACGCTCATGCGATTGAGCGGATTGCACCGCAGCCGGATTCAGATCCCCTCGAGATGGCCGTCAAGCTCGAACGCGGCGCCACCGTTGACGGAACCTTGGTAGACGACAAAGGCCGACCAGCTGATGCGATTCTTATTTTCCGCCTCAATATATCTCCGAGGGAGTTGTCTTGGCGGGGCGACGCATCCGTCGCCGTCCATGCTGGCCGTTTTACTCTCGCCGGGCTCGCGCCGCACGAGACGTATAAAGTCTACTTTCTTGATGCGAAGCATCGCACCGGTGCGACCGCGGTTATCAGTGCGGATGATAAATCGCCACGAATTACGTTAACCCCTTGCGCCAAGGCAAAAGCGCGGTTTGTGAACGATAAAAACCATCCGGTTTCGGGCTTCCGGCCCTCGATCCAAATGGTCGTCACACCAGGAACTGATCCGTACGACTTCGCAGCGGCACGCAGTGGTGATCCTGCAGCCGATGCGGACTATGTCACGAATATCGACCGCACCAATTACCCGTTCAATAGCACGCCGACCGACGCCGATGGTCAATTCACATTCCCCGCGCTCATTTCCGGCGCGACGTATCGCATTCCGCTTCAAGACAAAGACGGTGCCAGGAACACGAGAGAGTTCACGGTAGACGGCCCCGACGAAATCGATTTAGGCGACCTGGTCGTAAACGGCAATGACTAATTGGGCCCGTTCCCATGTCTAACAAATCTCCGGTGCCGACTGCCGACGATCCGTGGGCACCTTACACGCCTGACCGCGATAACCCGTGGAACCGAGAGCGCGTTGTCCATCTGCACCGACGGGCCGCCTTTGCGGCAACGTGGGAAGAGCAAGAGCGCGATTTGAAAGGCGGGCCGCAACAGGCGGTCGATCGCTTAATCAATCCAAAGAGTTCTGCGCTCAAAGAGCCCGAACGTGAGTTCGAGACGCTGGCACGCACGATCGGCGATGCGGCGATGGTTTCGGGCAGCCCAGCGCGACTGAAGGCATGGTGGATCTATCGCATGCTGTACTCGCCAGACCCGCTTGGCGAGCGGCTAACGCTGATGTGGCACAATCACTTTGCGACGAGCAATCGCAAGGTCGACGACTTGGTGTTGATGCGGGAACAGAATGATATTTTTCGGAAATTCGCCCGCGCACCCTTTGGTGAACTTCTGCAAGCCGTGCTCAAGCATCCGGCAATGCTCGTGTGGCTCGATGCGGACGCAAATCGAAAGAGGAAGCCCAACGAAAACCTGGCCCGCGAAACGCTGGAATTGTTCACGCTCGGGGTCGGAAACTACACAGAGAATGATGTGCAGTCGGCCGCGCGAGCGTTCACGGGATGGGGTGTTGCGGACGGGAAATTCACATCCCGCGAAACGCGTCATGATACGAGCGAAAAAACGCTGCTTGGGAAGACTGGCAACTTGAATGGCGATGATTTGGTGGCGGCGATTCTCGAGCATCCGGCAACGGCGAAACGACTCGCCTGGCGAATTTGTCGCACATTCTTGGGGGAGTCGCCTGTCGGTGACCGCAACCAAACTGCGCTCGCAAATGGCTTGCGAGCGAAGAATCTCGACGTCGGTTGGGCCGTTGAAACGGTTCTCCGTTCGCAACTGTTCTTTAGCCAGCAGTCGCTTCGCAATCGAATCGATGGGCCCGTCGAATGGGCGATTGGAATGTTGCACTCGATGGAGCAAACGAATCCGCCCCCAAGCACGCTGTTATTAGCGGAATGGACGACAAAAATGGGACAGGATTTGTTCTATCCGCCCAACGTTGGCGGCTGGCCGGAAGGGCGCGCGTGGCTCAGCTCGCAGTCGGTGGTCGCTCGTGCCAAATTCGGCGCCGCGTTGGTCGAAGGTCGGTTGTGGTATCCACCGCTCACTCCCGACTTACACAAACTTGTGCGAAGGCATCGCAATTCGGACGCCCTGCATGATTCTGTCTCGTGGTTTATGGAGTTGCTTTGGGGCGAGTCGAATCGCGATACAGTCGATGAAATCGTTGACGCCGTCGTCTCGAAGCCGGACGGTGACAAGCTTGGCACGGCCGTCGCGATCCTGTTGGCTCGCCCGGAAAGTCAGCTCAGTTGATAAGGAGCCTTGTTATGTTAAGTCGTCGCGATTTTCTGCATCGCACTTCCCTAATTTCATTGGCCCCGCTCGTTCCGTCATTGCTCGGCCGAATCGCGAACGCTGCGAGCCCCGATGCCGATGCAAAAGTGCTCGTCGTGGTCCAGCTCGAAGGTGGTAACGACGGCATCAACACGGTGGTGCCGTTTGCGGATGACGCTTACGCGCGAAATCGTAGCGCGCTCCGTTTGGACAGCGAAAAGCTCCACAGATTGAACGACCAGGTGGGCCTTCATCCGCAAATGAAGGCGGCGAAGGAGTTGTTCGACGATGGGCGGTTCACGATCGTGCAAGGAGTCGGTTATCCGAATCCAAATCGCTCGCACTTCGAAAGCATGCGAATTTGGCAAACAGCGAGGCTCGATGCGGAAGACCGTGGGGGCTACGGTTGGATCGGTCGGGCGCTCGACGCGGACCGGGCACGGCTTGCTCCCGGCCAAGCAGGGGCCATTTACGTCGGTTCGGAACAGCCACCTGTGGCGCTTTGGGGGCGGCGTTCCGAAGCGGCGGCGGTTTCAAATATTAGCGATGTCTCGATACCATATTCTGTCCAGAAACTGATTCCGACCTCGTCACCCACAGTGGCGAGCGAAGCCCCGGCCGAAAACTTGCAACTGTTCACCACTCGTCAGGTTTTGTCGGCGTATGCAGCTGCCGGCCAGTTGCAGCGAGATCTTCGATCAAGTCGCGCTTCAACGTTGAAGTATCCAGACACGCAACTTGCCGAACACCTGAAAATTGTCTCGCAGCTCATCCAAAGTGGCTCGAGCGCGCGTGTTTTTTACACTTCGCAGGGCGGCTACGATACCCACGCCGCTCAGCTGCAGACCCACGGCGGGCTGTTAAGGGACTTTTCTGAGGCCGTGAAATCGTTCTTGGACGATCTGAAAGCGAACGGTTTAGAAGATCGCGTGATGCTTCTTGCCTTCAGCGAATTCGGTCGGCGTGTTAAAGAAAATGATTCCCAAGGGACCGACCACGGTGCAGCCGGCCCAGTGTTTCTTGCCGGCCACAAAACGGCTAGTGGGTTGGTCGGTTCGACGCCGAACCTGAGCGATCTCGAAGACGGCGACATCAAAATGTCGATCGATCTTCGGCGGGTTTACGCTGCGATCCTCGAGGACTGGTTGCACGTCGACTCAGTGAGCATTCTCGGCGATCGATTCGAAAAATGTTCACTCGTGCGCGCTTAACTCACGCGGTTCAAGTCAACGTAATTAACAGGTCACCTGTTTCGACTTGCATGCCGGCGACTACGTGCACCTCTGCGACCTCTCCATCTCGTTCCGCACTGATGGTTGCTTCCATTTTCATCGCTTCGAGCATGGCCAGCTTCTGCCCTACGACGACCGGATCGCCCGGCTTCACCGCGACCATGATCACCAGGCCAGGGAACATTGCGCCGATTTGCTTCGGATTTTTCGGGTCTGCCTTAAGGCGTCCGACCGCGACACTTTGCAGGGAGGCATCTACGACTGTTACTTCGCGCGGCTGACCATTGAGCTCGAAGAATACGCCTCGTGTACCGTCTGGGTGGGCTTCGCCGACGGTGAGGAACCTGATGATTAGAGTTTTGCCGGGCTCGATGTCGACGGCGGTCTCCTCGCCAGGAAGCATCCCATAGAAGAACACTGGCGTCGGGAGCACACTGACATCGGAAAACTGCCGTTGGTGTTCGGTTAGTTGCTCAAACACTTGCGGGTACATCAGGTAGGAAACGACGTCCTGATCGGTCACCTCTCCCTCGACCATCTTGGCGACTTTGGCCCGCGTGTCGGCGAGATCGGCTGGCGGGATGCTTTCGCCTGGGCGACCTTTCAGTGGCTTTTCGCCGCGCAGAATTCGGTCGCGTACGGCGGGAGGGAAGCCGCCTTCGACTTGTCCCATGCGACCGGCCAAGAGGTCGAGCACCGATTTGGGGAAAGCAAGCTCGCGGTCGCCTTTCATTATGTCGGCACAGGTTAATTCGTTGGCAACCAGGAACAGCGCCATATCTCCCACGGCTTTTGAAGTGGGGGTTACCTTCACGATGTCGCCGAGCAGCTGATTGCAATCTGCATAGATGCGGCACACTTCGGGCCAGCGCGACGACAATCCCAGAGCC
>JABDGM010000022.1:0-1050 GCA_013286045.1 Planctomycetota bacterium
ATGCGGATGCCGCCCATGTGGTAGTGGCTACTCGGGCTGACTTCGACGCGGTCGTTCACGAGGTCGAAGCCGTACTCGCGGCAGCGGTCGACCATGCCGGCGAAATGTTTTGCCACGTCCTTGATGTGGGAAGCGTCGATGAGGACGCCGCCGCTGGGTGTGCCGCGGCCGGCCATGATTTCCATGTAGCCGCTACGGGATACGACGTCACGCGTGGCGCGTTCGAGTTTGTCGGGTGAATAGCGCTCCATGTAGCGCTCGCCGAGCGCGTTGTAGAGGCGGGCTCCCGCGCCGCGGAGGCCTTCTTCGAGGAGGCCGCCGGTGGCGATCGAATCGCCGGCGAGGATGCCCGTGGGGTGGAACTGCATCATTTCCATATCGACGAACTCGGCGCCTAGACGCGCGGCCATCGCTTGCCCATCGGCAGCCTTCTCGAGCGACGGCGAGCTGATGTGATACATCGTGGCGCCCGCACCGGTGGCGGAAAGCGTGGCTGTTGCGTTGACGGCGATGAAGCGGCCGCGGCGGTTGTCGAGCAGCAGCGCGCCGACGACACGCGAACCGGCGGTAAGGAAGTCGAGGCCGCGGGTTTCTTCGAGAACCGTAACGTTCGGCTGCTCGAAGACCCAATCGCGCAGGTTCGACATGATCTCGATGCCGGTGAGATCGCCTTTGTGGACGGTGCGATCGAAGCTTTGGCCGGCGAACGGCTTTTGGTGGATGGTGCCATCCGGGTTGCGGTCGAAAAGGCAGCCAACGCGATTTTCGAGCTCGATGATCCGGTCCGGCGAATCGTGGACTAGTGCCCAGGCGAGTTCCTGGTTATTGAGGAATTGGCCGCCTTTGATCGTGTCGTCGAAATGTTTGTCGAAGGAGTCGGCCGAGTTGAGTACGCAGTTGTAGCCGCCTTGCACCATGCGAGTGCAGCCGGATTGGCCGATGAGGCCCTTCACGGCGATCACGATGCGGGCCTTAGGATTGGCATTTGTGACGTGGAGCGCGGCGAGCATTCCGGCGCCGCCGGCGCCGAGGATCAGGACGTCACAAGAG
>JABDGM010000022.1:1060-49007 GCA_013286045.1 Planctomycetota bacterium
ATTTCATCGAGCGGCAGCAACGCGGGCCTCCGGCGGAACAAGGTGCGAGTTTCCTGTGAACGCCGTCACGCCCCAATAGGCGACGATGATTCCGACGAGAACGATGGCGATTGTGATCGGCGTGCGGAAGCGAGTGCCCCAGTTGTAATCGAGGCAAATATTGCGGACGCCGTTGAGGCCATGGTAGAGGGCGATGAAGAGGAACGTGATATCGATGGCGACAAACCACGGGTTGCGGAAAAAGCGTTGTTGGATGACTTCAAACGTAAGGCCCGCGGGAGTGCGCACTTCGGCAGCGAAGTGCTCTACCCAGAAATGCATGATGAGCAACACCAGCAGGGCGGCGCCGGTGATGCGTTGCAAAAACCAGTTAACTGCGCGGGGAGACATCTTTTAGCGTTTGTATCCTTAGAGCAACAAGCCACCGAGAACACAGAGGTCACGGAGAGAATTGTTTTCCTCGGTGTTCTCTGTGATCTCTGTGGCGCAATTCATGAATGTTGCAAAATTCCGTAAATGAACATGGGGATCGCTCCGGCGAGGAACAGAACTGCGCCCGCGCCGATAGCGAAGTACCAAAACCATTGACGCTGGCGAGTGAGTTGGACGCCCATGTCGACCATCGTGAGGCGGATGCCGTTGAGGGCGTGGAGGATGACGGTGGCGAGCAGACCGATTTCGGCGAGCTTAAATAGGGGTGTGCCGAATAATTTTAGGGCTGCGTCGAACTTCTCGGGGTTTTGTAAATCGTGGATCGTGTGGACGTGGAGTATCAGGTAGCCAACGAGCGCGACGCCGGTGAGGCGTTGGATCCAAAAAGCCACGTTGCCAACGTATCGCCAGGCGAATTTGCGTGCGGTTAGGGCGAACGGTCCTGGGTTGGCCGAATCCGGAAAATTGGCGGCCGGCCTTGAATTCGATTCATTCATGGTTCCCAATATAAATGGCAATGGCCTCGACGGTTAGACGCCTTTTTTTCGTCTCGAGCTGCGATAGGTGGCCACGTTTTCCTTGGCGGTTATCATTACCAGCGCGAGAAACTTACTTCACAACTGTTCGATTTGGACTTGGGAATAATGCGAGGGACGATGCGCGTTTTATTGATTGCCTTGTTGGTTACGATCTCGCTGGCTGAAACTGGCATCGCGGCGCCTCGCAAGAGCTCGTCGAAGGAGTCGCGAAGTATTGAATCTCTGAATTTGTCGCCGACCGCCAAGAAGGGGGCGGAGCAGCTTCGGAAGGAGTTTCCCGACATCGTGTTCACGAGCGGCCGGCGGGATTTGGCAGGACAGGCGCACGCAATGGCAGGGAATGTTATGAAGAAGCGCGACTGGATCAAGAACACCTACAAGGCAAATGACGCGAGCAAGGCGTGCCAGAAGTGGGTGGACGACCATCCCGAAGCCACGACTCAAAAGGACATCGCGGCCGGGCTGTTGGAGACGCTCAACGCGCTAGGGCCGAAGGCTGGGCAGATTTCGCGGCACCTGACGGGAGACGCTTTCGACATGGAGCCCATTAAAGATCCGAAAAAGGCTGATGAAGTGAGGGCGGCGATTAAGGACTTGCCAGATATGAAGCAGTTTCTCGACCACGAGGGCGGCTCGAAATCTGGCACGTGGGATTTTGAGAACGAGGACCGAAGTCGCCGCTGACAAAGACGCTTATTTGTCGTAGAGCCTCTTCGGAAACAGCATCGCCCGCTTCATTTTCATGATCGAGTCGGTGAGATTAATGTTCTTCGGGCAGGCCGCCACACAGTTGAATTGTGTGTGGCAGCGCCAGACGCCGTTTTCGTCGTTGAGTGCGTTGACGCGATCTTCAACATTGCCGTCGCGCGGGTCGAGCAGGCGGAGCATGGCACGGTTGATTGCGGCCGGGCCAAGGTAGGCTTCATTGCTGCCGGTGATTCCACACACGCTGTAACAAGCGCCGCAGGTGATGCAGTCGCGTTTGACGAGGGCCTGCTTGCCGAATTCGCTGTCCGGCGGCACGATTGCCAGCTCTTTCGAGTCCTTGTTCTTTGGGTGCAGGGCAGGGCGGACTTTTTTCCACTTGTCGAAGAACGGGCCGAGATCGACGACCAGGTCCTTGGCCACCGGCAGCGAAGCGAGCGGTTCGATCGTGATCGATTCCGCGTTCAACGTTTCGACTCGGGTCTGGCAGGCAAGGCGGGGCATCCAATTGATGCGCATTGCGCACGTGCCGCACATACCAACCCGGCACGAACAGCGAAACGACAGCGACGGGTCGAGTTCGCGCTGGATGATGAACAGCGCGTCGAGCACCGTCATCCGGCTATCGAGTTCGAGCGTGAAATGCTTTTCCGCGTTCGAATGCGACCGGGCGAGTTTAAAGCGGTAGGTGGCCATTCCCATAGCGATGCCAAAAGAAAGGGACTCGAAGCGAAAACACTCCAAGTCCTTTAGCTTTCGTTAGTACCGGAGGAGGGACTTGAACCCACACGACCTTGCGGTCACTGGATTTTGAGTCTTTAGTATATCCACCGTCAAGTAGCCGTTAGAATCTGAAGGCTGGAAAACAAGCACAATTCAACCCTCATTCTTGGCTTTGTCCGGATTATTGGTGACACTTTTGATGACAACTCAGGACAAATCGGCCCGGGAGCGACTATGTCCACCCGCAGCTCCAAACTTCCCCCTCCAGAGGCTGCGGGTGGGCAGATTGGCGAAGGAGACATTCATGGAATCTGAAAGCTACTCTCAGTTGTTGGGCAGCCTCGCCGATGCATTAAAGCATTGGGCGAGCGTTCGTTTACCCTACAAATATTACGGTCGGCATAACGTACATCCAATTAAATATACATTAGAACTCAAGAGAATTCTGTGAAGCTCGGGGCCGACCGACGCGGATTTTTGCCGAAGCTGATCCTCACCTCCGTAAAACGTGTCGAAAAACGAGGTGGTGCATTTGTCGCGGAATGTCGGCGCATAATGCCGCCTTTTGGACTGAAGAATTGGGAAGGCGTGACCATGGATAATCTTCGCCGCAAGGGTGCGCAGTCTCTTTTGCCGCCCAGTATTGCCGACAATTATGACCGAGAGTGGAAAGTCTCGCTCGATGAGTGTGACCCTCCGCTCCCTGACACTGTACTCAGGAAGCTCCTTGCTATGTATGGAAGAGGAGGCTTATGAGAAAGCTCTGCCGGCGATCACCACGAAGGACTTTGCCGTAACGTGGAGCGATTTTAGAACCCCGTGGAAGAAGGTAAAAAGTGCGGCTGGCGAAGGAGAACTCGGCAAGATATTGGCGGCGGGACTCCAGGATCTGCCGACTTGCGCCGAGGGCTACGGGCTCACCGCCCTTGTGGAGCTTGTGGCGCTTTGCTGCGAACTGCAGCGTCGTGCGGTAATGAAATCGTGCTGGTTGAGCGTCCGTGCGGCAGCGGCGACCGTGGGCATACCCACAACAAAATCTCACAGGCTGCTCTGGCGACTCATACACGACAACGTGATCGAGCGGATTAAGGTCGGAACACATGGCCGAGCGAGCGAGTACAAATTTACCGGCGAAGTCTGAGCCAGGTCCCAAGACAACGCTGAGCGCCCGCGGGAGCGCCTGAGCGCCTCGCTAACGCGCTCGTCGTGGTCCCCCGGCGTTCATCCGAGGATCAATAGGATCGCGTACAGCGCGCCGTTGCGCGCTGTGAGGGCGCCGTGCAAGTTCGGGCGACCGAGCGCTCTCATCGTCTCTAAACGGCGCTGGCCACCAGTCCATTTCAGGTCGGCGCTCGTCGACCCTCGCCGCGCCGATTGCAGCAGGTCGGTAGGGCGAGTGTGAGGTGGGCTAAGCACATAATACGCGGACAAAAAAGAGGGGGTTAAGGGTCGCGTTTGTTGAAGCTGCACTGTTAGGAAATCCTATTAAAGGCGGCCAGCCTGACCAGCCTCAAGTGAGCCGTTACGTAATGCCTTAGCTCGCGGGGCGCCTTAACACATCGGGCTCGAAACAAGCACCTAAGGTCTGCATTCCCAGGCCCAAAAGGACGCCGCGCTGGCGAAACTAGAAGGGCTATAAGGGGACATGACGTACTCTCTAGTTTGGCGCCGGATGGTCAGGCTAGATGCGCGATTTCAGGGAATCAGCCCACCTACACCTAGGCGCCGGAAGTCCTCAGGCGGCTCAATCTCTACGGGTTGAGAGCCATCAAAACAGGTAGGTCACCCTACCCAAAACATTCTCAAGATGTTGTTCGAAACGTTCCTAGAAGAAGACCTCACCGAGGCGAGGCGCCCCAATTCCAACGTAGTGAGGGCCTTCGAAAGACCCCACAACGACGTCACGAGATCTTCTTTGGCGCCAAGGTCACGTCCTGCTCCAACGTCATTCCCATGATTCGCGCCAGCCGGGCGAAGCTGCTCAGCTTCAGGTCCTTACCCGACATAAAAAAGCTGATTGAGGCCTGCGGGACCCCAGCCGCTTCGGCTAGGTGATATTGGGAAGCGCCGCAACTCATGATGGCGTCTCGTAGCTGCTGGGCAAAGTCCCATTCCGAGCTGGCAGGGCCGGGTGAAAGCTTTTGGCAAAACTCCCACGCCGAGCCGTCTCGCCCCCGGGCTTGGAACTTTCGTTTAGGGGACCGTGATTTTAGGGGCTTTTTTACCATGCTGGCATTCTATCTAGTAGTTGATCGAATGGGAAGGATTTTTTCAAAATCGGCCAATATAGGCTTGTGGTCAATATAGAACTTGATACATTAGAAACATGATAAATCAAGTAGATTTGGAGATCCGTAACCGGTCCAATGACGCAGCCCTGCCTGAAGCGGCAGAGGATCAGTCGCTTTCGATCGGGACTTCTCAGGCGCCGCTATCAAATCCGCTGGACCTTTACGTTACAGCTGCGATCGCTGCGGTTCCCGCGTCTTCGTCGACCTCCCTATCCACAGGGAGCGTCGCGGAGACGGGACTGCGTTCGGTGCGGACGATTTTTAGGCTGGCCCAAGTGGTACGGCCAATGTGTACAGGAGATAGCTAATGAGAATTGATGATGAGTTTAAGAACCTGCTGCCACCCCATACGGCTGAAGAATACGCGCAGTTGGTTGAGAACTGCAAAGCCGACCCCAGGGATGAAGTCATGCCGCCGGTGCAGATAACCATTGAAGAGGATGCCCAGTTTCGAATTCCCTTCGATAAGAATAGAGAGCGTGAGCTGCGAAGTGTCCCTCGGTCCTATCTCGAGTGGGTGCTAAGTGTGGAGCGTGCGTCTCAGGCGTTTCGCGAGCTGCAGTGCGAGGTCCGGGAGTGCTTGGGGATCTCGGAACAAGAATGTGGGCCTAGCGGACGATGGGGCAGGGGAGTGGACGTCGAGCCTGAGAATCGGCTGACACGGGAGTACTTGGTCATCGTGCGGTCGTGCTGAGCCAGTCGCAATCGGCGAGGGTCCAACGACAGCTGAGCTCCGAGTAGGCTCTCTGCGTCCCAAATGCAACGACTGTTATGCTGCCCTGCGGCACGCCGACCAACTCAGGTCACGTAGGTCCGGCGACCTCAAATGGCGCAACAAAGAGATCATGTGGGGGGAAGCCCAACGCCTTCGCTATAGATAGAGTAGTATGACTATCACTATCTAACTCTATCGACACCAGCGAAAGGCATCCAATGGCCAAGAAGCCACTTCAATCGAAGTCTGACCGCTCGGATCCCAAGATGAATAAGACACTCGCAGTTCGCACCGTGCTGAAAAAGAAGCCAACAGCAAAGGCCGCGGAGATAGCGGCTATGGTAAAGAAAGAGTACGGCCACTCGGTGAGCCCAAATCTCGTCTACATGGTCAAGACGAAGTCCAACATGGCGGCAGACGGGCGCCCACGCGTGGCTCATCCCACCAGTAACGGCACTCCAATGACGACCGCCGCCATGTGGGTAGACGCAATTAAAGCGGCTCGTCAGCTACTGCAACTGACGGGAAGTGTCCCAAACGCGATTGCGATTCTGAAAGCGGTCGAAGGGTAGGCTGGCGCAAAACAAATGCCGGTAGGAAGGCGGACGTCTTAGACGTTCGCCTTTTTGTTGCCGTTAAGGCTGCTCAATCTAGCGTTGAGAAATGCTAATTGTGGTGCGGCGCCACCGAGCGGCGGATGTATCACTTCGCTTGAGCGATCCCGGTGTCAACAAGCTCTCTGCAGACGAGTTTTAGGCACGTTGATTGTTGACATGAGTTTGGAAACATTTGGTCCCGTACGGAACGGTGTATGTGATCCCGTGCCGAGAAACGAACCTTTTCCGGAATACAACTGCTCGACCGATTGCCTTGTCGTGTTATTTCGGGTATCTCGTTTGCGGGCCAGCCTGTGATTCCGTTAAGATTCGCACCCCCCAATTTGAATCGCCGTACAATGGCGACTTCTAAAACCAAGAAAGTCAACGATGAAATCAACCACCAATAAATATGTCGCCGTGGCTGCAACTACAGTCATCGCGTGCGTGATCTTCAGTTCGCTTTCCCGCGGCGAGTCAACGACACAAGCTCGACAGCGATGGGAATATGTCACTGAGACGACAAACAGCCACTTGTTCGGCCCGGTGGCTTTAAATGAGCGTGGCAAAGATGGTTGGGAACTTGCTGGGACTCTCTCAAATAGCACCACCTTCGGATACGTATTCAAACGGCCGCTGTCTGGTCGCTAAGATGATTGTGACGCCATCGGCGGCTCAGAATTTAAGTCATTGTGTCTTCAGGATCGCTTCGATTTTGGCTTTCAGCCCCATCGTGCCGCCCATATATCGCAAGATACCCTTCCGGTCCACGATCCAAACCACAGGGATACTCCGAATGCCGAACTCGTTGGCGATTCGGTTAGTCGGACCGGCTGGATCAAAAAACTGCGGCCAGGGAAGTTGTTCCTTTTTAATAAATGTCTGAAGCTGCTCTTTATCTGTATCAAGGCTGACGCCTAGGATTGCTAAACCTCTGTCGTCGTATTTGTGATGCAGTTCTTTCAGCTCTGGAAGTTCCTGAATACATGGAAGACACGTCGTGGACCAAAAATCTATTAAGACGACTTTACCTTTCAGGTCGGCAAGGTCTACGACACGATCATCAACTGCCTTAAAGCTCAAGTGTAATGGCATATCCAATCGTTTGAGCTTTTGTATTGCGGTAGCAGCCATCGACCTAATTGGTTCAGGCGTTGGTTCGCGGCTTAGTTCATCACAAAGCGAGAGACTCTGTGATTTCGGTAGCCCAGCGGCCACCCGATATAAGACCAGATACAGACGGGCGTCCGCACGGCCGTCTGACATTAACGTGCGCGTGTATGTCTCCAACTCGCCGGCTCGGTCGTGCGGTATTGGCAAACCCAGCGAGCCAAACACATTTACTAGCGTGTCGATTGCCGACTGACGAACGTCTGAACGACGTGCGCTTTGTGGGTAGCGATTCTCAAAATCCTGCGCTTGATCGACCACCGCCATGGCGGCTTGGGTTAGCGTTATGACTAGCTTTTCCGCCTCCTTCTTTGTGGGAGGGGCGGAGTGATCGCGATTGAAAGCTTCCTCAGATAGCTTGGGATCAGCCGATTGAACAAATCGCTGGAAGCTTTCATATGCGGAAAGCTCATCGTCTCCCAAGACGGCGTGGGTGGCCCCAAAAATGCTCAAAACCACAGCGAGGCATATTATCTTCAGTCGGCTGGCACGAGGTGAATCCATAGCGACCACAGACCAATGCACGCTTGCAATTGTCCAACGGAAAATGCCTCTGAATGGATTTTAGCAGTTTGACAATCGCATTTCCATTTGGAGGGGCTCTGCCTGCCGAATGAATACTGGCCCTTCAATGACCACCGAATTCCAGCCTAAGCTGTTCGCCATGTGCGGGAGGCTATACCAAAACTCGTCGAACGGTGAGACGTATCGAGAATCGACCGTTAAGACTCGGCCCCACAATTGGCAAGCGAGCCGGCTCGGAGTCCAGACTCACCTCGAAGCTCGGCTGTTCCAAAAACTCAATGATCGTCGATTTCTGATACTTATATATAGTACCGAAAACTCATCCGTTTTCTCGGTTTGAGATCGGGCGCCGTTTTGGCCCCGGCGGGCACCTCATCAACCGAACGATTATGACAATCGCCGTGATGAATTCGAAACGCTATCAGCGTGCTTCGAGCAGATCTGTGCTTGTAAATGTTTAAGTGTCTAGCAAAGATCGCTCAGCGTAATTTAAGCGTTTTCGCGGGCGGCGACGAGTTTGATGTCCTAAAGTTGTTATCACCGAGTATCGCACTTGACGGCGAGACGTGGTGAGTGTTTACTTACCAACGGCATGGCAAAGACTAAAGTGCAAACCCGCCACGGAACGAAACTCTCCAGTGAAGAGCGGCGGGAGGCAATAATTCATGCCGTTCGGCGAGTCTTTGCCGAACGAGGATTTGACGGCACCACGACACGCGAGCTGGCAGAAGCGGCGGAGGTTTCCGAAGCACTCCTTTTCAAGCATTTTCCAACTAAGGAAGCGCTTTTTTCAGCCATGAAGCTATCCTGCTTCGCTACAAAAGCGCCGAGTGAATTTGAGAGATTAACGTCGCTAGAGCCGAGCACTTCAACTTTGATTGTGATGGTGTACTTCATGACGACGCGGATGCTCGATGTTAGCAGTTCCGGCGACGAAGACTCGATAATACAAAATCGCCTAATGCTTCGCAGCTTCGCAGAGGATGGAGACTTTGCACAATCCGTACTCGGCGGCCTTAAGGAGCATTGGATTCCGCAGGTTGAAAAGTGCCTCAAGGTTGCTGTCAAAGCCGGAGACGCCCACCTAAGTCCTCTTCGTGCGAGTTCTGCCGGATGGTTTGCCCAACATCTGGCGGCGATGATCATGATCCATTTATTGCCCACGACCCCTGTGGTGAACTACGAGCTGTCGACAGAGAAACTCGTGGAGCAGATCGTTTGGTTCAGTCTTCGAGGGATGGGCTTTAAAGACGATGCGATTAAGCGCTACTACAACGCGAAGGCTTTGACGTTGCTGGAGGATTGAATTTTTTTTGGACCGGTGGTGAGTGAGTACACACTCATAGACAGTCAGGGAGGTTTCTGATGCTTGTTCTCAGTCGAAAGCTTGGTGAACAAATCGTGGTGCCCACGGTGGAAATTACGGTCACGGTTCTGGCAATCAATGGCAGGACGGTTCGCTTGGGCTTTGCGGCACCCGATAGTGTGCTGGTGCATCGTCAAGAAGTTTGGCAGCGAAGTATCGCGATCAGTGGCACGGCTCCTTTTCACCGCCCCTCCGTACCTCACTGAATCAACCTCCGGGGTGAGCTTAGTAGTCTCAACGCGACAGGCCCTGCTAATCGCTCGAGAAGCAAGCAGTTGGTCCCTTGAAGAACACTTGAAGGGTCACTCGACCAGTTGCATCGCGGTTAGTCCCTGCGACCCATCACACATGTATTGCGGAACCGCCGGGGCTGGAGTCTTCCGAAGTCATGACGGCGGACGTACATGGGATGCGGTAGGTCCAGGGATCGAGCACGACCACGTCACAGCGGTCGCAGCTAGTCATCAGGGGCAAAATGGTAAAGTCGGCGTCGTCTACGCGGGCACCGAACCGAGTGCGGTGTTTCGGTCCGACACCGGCGGCGACACGTGGGTGAAGCTTGATGGCTTGAACGCACTTCCTTCCGCTGACACGTGGAGTTTTCCGCCAAGACCCCACACGCATCACGTTCGGTGGATTGAAGCTGATGTAAGTGTCCCGAATCGCGGGTTCGTTGCAATTGAGGCTGGCGCACTAGTCCGCACGTTTGATGGCGGGCAGACCTGGAAAGATCGCGTTCGCGGCGGACCGTATGACACGCACACGGCGGCGACGCACCCGCTTGTTGCCGGACGGCTCTACTCGGCGGCCGGTGACGGGTACTTCGAAAGCACAGATGCCGGAGATTCGTGGCAATCGCCGGAGGATGGATTAAATCATCGTTACCTCGTCGGCGTTGCAGTGGATCCGCGGATCCAGATTCAGTTGTCGTGTCCGCAACCAACAGCCCCAGTCTCGCCTATTCGCCTCGATCAGCCGAGGCTTACGTCTACCGAAAAACTGGGCACAAGCGGTGGGAGCAGGCAATGAGCGGTCTGCCGTCTGCGAAGGGCACAACTGCAAGCCGGTTCGCCACTCATGTCAGCGAACCAGGCGTTATCCACGCGGCCAACAACCGAGGGCTTTTCAGATCAGACGACGGTGGCCGGAGTTGGAAGGCTCTCGACCTTGGGTTGCAGGAGTCTCGGATAACAGATGGCGTTACGGCGCTTTCCTGCCTTGCCGAATGATGTGAAGAAACAAACGGCACCTCGTAAAAAGGAAACTGAATTATGAATGCGAACCAGAATTGGAACACTGCGATTGGCTGGGTGCTACACTCCTTAGTTGCCGCGGCAATGGTATTGGCTGCGTCAGCAAAACTCTTCGGACTCTTTCCGGCAGACCAAGTCGCGAAGATGGGTTTAGGCGTGCCGATCCAAGTCATCGGCGTTGGCGAACTTGCAAGCGCGCTTTTACTGCTCTATCCAGGCACGTCTTCGCTTGGGCTTTTGCTTACTAGCGGTTTCTGGGGCGGCGCCATCTGTCTCCACATGTCGAAGGGAGAACCGTTTGTGCTCCAGTCACTCTTCCTTCTTCTGACTTGGATTGGCGCTTACTTTCGCGTTCCTGGGGCGTTCGCGAGCTTTGCCGTGTCCTCGTCGAATCGGCTGGCAACTCAAAAGGCCACGATCGCCCGTTGAGCCCACTCCGTCGGAGTCCGGTTTCATGGCGCACATTCGAGCAGTTCGGCACATCAGCATAACTGGCGTTTTTGTCGGTCAACGATAGGTCGCCACTCGCCGACAGGCGCGAAACGATTTAGGAATTTTTTCGCTTAGAAAGGAATCACATGCGGCTCGCGTTAACGATCTCTTTTGTTCTGTTCCTGGCAGAAGTTTCCGTCGCCCAATCACAAGAGTCAGGCTTGCGTCCTGGGGAGTCGGTCTCCGCTTGGGAGCCAATCCATGTCGCCGGGCCACACAAAGGAACGAAGACGTGTCCGGTCTGCACCTACCTCGATGCGCCCTTACTTCTTGTTTTTGCCAGGGATGAACTCGCCGCAAAGAGCATCCTGAAACCGCTTGAGGAAATGGCGGTGACTCATTCCACGGGAAAGCTCCACGTGCTCTTGCTGGTGGTGGATGGTTCGGACGCAGAGTTACAAGCAATCGCCGCTGATCAGAAGTTAAAGTACGTCATGCTTTGCCGTCCTGACCCTGCAAAAAAGGAGAAACAGCTCAAAGCCTACAAGATCGATCCGTCTGTTGAGAACACTGTCATGCTTTATCAAAACTACGTTGTCAAAAAAACATGGGTTGGTCTGAAGCCAGCGGACCTGCACGTCTTAAAGGACGCAACGGATGAGTATTTGCCAATCCGCTAGCTTCAAACGAATTGGGCCGCGTTCCATAGGATATCTCTGTTTTTTGATCGAGGAGAAAACATGAAAGCTCTGCCATGGATGGCTCACGCGATTCTTTTGTCAATCGCGTTAAGCCTTGCCGGATGCAACTCGTCGGATCCGTATCGAAGGTTTGCATTTCCGGAATCGCTGACGCGGCCAAGTCCGATTGCAGCGCCTGCCCCGCTCTTTCAAGCGCAGCAGGCTCTCTCGGGTTCAAGAACTCAAGCCACTGCTGTAACAACGCCGGGTGTGGTCTCAATCACTCCGGAGAATACCAAGATTGAATTTACGGGCTCCACTGCACTCACCTCGCAGTCGGGCCATTTTACTTCGTTCAATGGCGTTCTAGAGTTGCCGTCTGATAATCCGTTACTTGCGAGGATACACGTCGTCGTCGACTTAAACTCGATATCTACATCGATTCCGCTTCTGGCTCATCATCTTAAGCAAGAAGACTTCTTCGACGTGGAACATTATCCTCGCGCCGAATTCTTCTCTGAGACCATCGCGCTCAGGCCAGAACTTGGCGTCTACAGCGTCACAGGAATACTTCAATTCCATGGAGTGTCGAAGCGAATTGAATTTCCCGCCTCGATCAACTTCAGTCCAACTGAAGTACGTTTCGACGGAACGATGACTATCGTTCAAACCGCATTCGGAATGACTGAAGCAGCCGCTAAAACAAAGGACGAAGTGCCCGTACGGGTGATTATTCAGAGTAGGCGGACATGAGATCGCGGTCCAACTCAAAAACACCAACGAAACAGAAAATAGATGAGGGGTTGATATGGCATCCAATGATAAGAAGGTGATCGCGGTCGTCGGTGCAACGGGTCAGCAGGGGAGTGGAGTTGTTCGCGCCCTGCGAGGCAGCGGCCAGTTCAAGGTGCGCGCCTTGACGCGCGATCCACGCAAGCATGCCGAACTCGCTGACGAGGTCGTCAAAGGCGACTTGGACCACCCGCAAACACTCGAAGCAGCATTCAATGGGGCCTATGGTGTCTTTCTGGTCACTAACTTTCGGGAAGCGGGAATTAGGGAGTTCAAGCAGGCCAAGTCAGCGATTACCGCGGCCAAGAATGCCGGTGTGAAACACTTGATCTGGTCTACGCTTCCGAATGTAGAAGCAATAAGCGGCGGGAAGTTTGAAGTCCCTCACTTTACCGGCAAGGCTAAGGTAGATCAGGTCGTGACAGATGCCGGATTCCCGCACCATACGTTCGTCATCGCTCCCGGCTACTACCAAAATCTCGTAGCCTTTCTCGCTCCGCACAAGCAGGCGGATGGGTCGATGGGTTGGGCACTTCCGATCGACGCCAGCGTGCGTTGCCTTCACATGGGTGACATCGACCAACTTGGTGACGTTGTCGCGGGGGCATTCATGCATCCCGACCTAGCCGGCCATGGCGAGTATCTACCACTCGTCGGCGATTTTCTGAGCTTTAACGAAATCGTCGAGATCCTCAAGGGCCAAGGCCACGATGTCTCATACATGCAAGTTCCAAAAGAGCAGTTCGCGCGCGCATTTCCTGGGGGAGCCGAACTTGCCGAGATGATGGGTTACTGGCAAGCGCACACTTATCTCGGTTCGGATTCACGCGATCAAATTGCACTCGCAAACAAGGTCGCCGGCCGGAAACCGACTGACTTCTCGACGTGGTCGCTTGAGAATTTCAAAATACATACCGAGTAATTGGCTACTAGATTTCGACAGCAACTCAAAGGAGACGCAAATTGAATACGCCAATTTCTATGGAAGCCATGCGGCAGCTATTCACCGACGCCCACACTCATCACGCTTGGCTGGATAAGGAAGTTTCGGATGAATTGTTGCGCGAAGTGTACAATTTAGCAAAGTGGGGACCGACGAGCGCGAACTCGTCCCCCATGCGCATTCTCTACGTCAAATCGAAGGCTGCAAAGGAGAAGTTGCTTCCGGCGCTGATGGGATCGAACATCGAACAAGTACGGGCGGCTCCGGTGACCGCCATAATCTCGCATGATCAGAAGTTCTTCGAGCGGTTAAACGTTCTCTTTCCGACCTTTGACATGCGGCCATTATTTGCTTCCAACCCGGCAATGAGTGAGCAAACAGCCTTCCGCAACAGCTCTTTGCAGGGGGCATATTTTATCCTCGCCGCCCGCGCTCTTGGGCTAGATGCCGGTCCGATGTCAGGATTTGATAACACCAAAGTTGATCAGGCGTTTTTCGCAGACTCGACTTGGAAGTCGAATTTTATCTGCAACATCGGCTACGGAGATGCCGCAAAGCTTCACCCGCGTGGTCCGCGCCTTAGTTTTGATGAAGCCTGCTTAATCGAGTAAATTCCCCGATCGACGACGGGCGCAGACCTGATTGTTTACAATGACTCGGGAACCCTCCAATCACGTGAAGTAACCAAACAATTTAGAGTTCCCCGTCTCGATAAAGTTTGCTCCTCGATACGTACTATTCGATTGATTTGGATGAATCCTATGAAATCGACTCTTGTGACCTGCCGATCACTTCGTAGCTGGCGGAGACCGTGTTTCATAAGCCTGATATTTGCGGCGTGCGTTCATTCGACTGCCGTTCTAGCCGCATCGCCACAGCTCAACGACGTGCAACATGGCTTTGATGTTTCTCTCTATGCAGAAGCTCCCCAGGTCGTAAATCCCATCGGCTTGCAAGTCGACCGGGCCGGGAATGTGTACGTGATCGAGAGCCATACGCATTTTCCACCCCAGGATTATAAAGGCCCAAAGGCCGATAGGATCTTGCGACTAAGCGACACCGACGGTGACGGCAAAGCCGATAAAGTGGATTTGGTTTACGAAGGACTTCACGCGGCGATGGATATCGCGTTATCGGATGATGGCGAGATGTTCGTTGTCACCAGGGCTGCCATTTTTCGTTTGCGCGATATAAACACGGATCGTAAGGTTGAACCTCCAGTCTTGCTCGTGGAACTTGAAACCGGCAATGATTACCCGCACAACGCGCTATCTGGTCTTGCACTGGATGGTCAAGGTGGAATGTATTTTGGTCTCGGAGAGAACTTCGGCGCGGCCTACAAGCTGAAAGGGACCGACGGTGCCGAGTTGTCCGGCCAGGGCGAGAGCGGAATTTACTTTTGCCGAGTCGATGGGACGCATCTCCGCCGCATCGCTACGGGATTCTGGAATCCTTTCGGCCTTTGCATCGATCGCGCCGGTCGACTATTTGCAACCGATAACGACCCAGATAGCAGACCACCTTGTCGTTTACTGCACATTGCAGAGGGTGGAGACTACGGGTACGAAGTTCGCTACGGTCGCGATGGATTGCACCCGTTTCAATCCTGGAACGGCGAACGGCTTGGCACATTGCCCATGATCACGGGGACCGGTGAGGCACCGTGCAAGCTGTTGCCCTATGACGGAGGATTACTCGTTGCTTCTTGGGCAGACAACCGGCTCGAACACTACGTACTTAAGCCAAAAGGACTGTCGTTCGATGCTGATCGTAAGGTATTAGTCACCGGCGACATGAATTTTCGCCCTGTCGGGATCGCTATGGGAGCTAACAGCGCTTTGTTTGTGAGCGATTGGGCTAGTGCGAGCTATGAACTAACTGACTCCGGTCGAATTTGGCGTCTCGTTCCAAAGCGGGCTCCTACGCTCGGTGACGGACAAGACTGCACGCCATTGCCATCTATAAAAGCGCTCGATTGGCCCGCTGATCGACATGCGATCCTGCGCGACTTGAACAGCGATGATCCATTTGTTCGTACGAGCGCGATTAATGCGTTGGCAACCGCGAAAATGGAACAAGATTCTATAGACCTAAACCTTACGCCGCGACAACAAGTCGGCCTGCTATTGGGACAAAAACGGGGAGGCCGAGGACCTTCGGAGCATTTCGTTGTTCATTGCCTGCAATCGAATGTGACCGATCTGCAACTCGCCATGCTTAAGTGGATTGCTGACAAACGGCTCACACAGTTCAGGGAAGTTGTTGAAAAAGGCCTGGACTCATCGACGCTGACAGCTACATCGTTGGTGTGCCATCTTTCGACATTAGAGATGCTTCGCGATGGAAATGTAAAAGACGTGGGAGCTGATTCAAAGACGCTAGTCGGTTTTGTGATGGACGCTCGGCGGACTCCACAGCTTCGGGCACACGCGCTGCGATTGATGTCTGGGGATTCTCCGGACCTGACTATAGAGCTACTTAATTCGCTAACTTCAAGTGCCGACGCACAGCTAAGAATGGAAGCAATTCAAAAAGCGTCCGTGGCAACTAACCCTGAATGTCGACAGCTTCTCGCCGCAGTCGCTGCCGACAATACGCAAGAGCAGAGCGCGCGGGCTACGGCCATTGATGGCCTGGCAGGAGTGGTTGAATGTAAGGATCAGCTGCTCAACTTGGCGACGCATTCACAAGGCCCAATCTGTGCCGCGTCACTCCGATCCCTGGTTGGCGTTCCCCTAAACAACGCTGACGAAACAAAACTCGAGGGGATGGATCAGACGACAGAGCTTGCGCGCCTTCTGAAGAAACCAACCGGACCGCGGCCGCCAGTAGAAGACCTCGATGGCTGGCTAAAACTCATTGATCAGAAAAAGGGTGATGCCGAAAGTGGACGACACGTTTTTTTTCATCCAGTTTTGGGCGCATGCTCACGATGCCACGCGGCGGAGGGGCGCGGTAATAAGATTGGACCTAATTTGAGCCGTATCGGTGAAACACCTCGACGACAAATATTGCAATCAATCCTGCAGCCGTCTCGAAACATTGCTCCTGGATTCCGGCAATGGGTAGTCGAGACTTCGGACGGCCAAGTGCTAACTGGAATACCTCTGAGAAAAGGAAGTGACGTGGAAGATTACATAGGGAGCGACGGGCGACAATTCTCGTTGCGAACAGCTAATATTGCTTCGCGACAAGAATCCAATATCTCAATCATGCCGGATGGACTAACCGCTCAACTTACCGATGAAGAGATTGCAAACTTGCTTGCTTATCTCCTGAGTCAGAAAGACGCTCGATGAAGTTTTCCCGGAGAGCGTTCTATGCATTGAATCTGCTGACTGGCATAAACGTTATTTCTCGACACATATATCTGCGTTCGGACAGGCATACGCGAGGTTGCCAAATCGACTAGTCTTATATTAGGACAGATGGATAAACGTGGGCGTGACATTTGTCCGATAGTTTACGCAACTTGACCAGTTCAACTGATACACGGCGAAACGCCTCCGAAGCAAATTGCGATCAGCTCAAACTCGTCGATGCGTGACACTTGTCAGTATATGACCGATTTATTACAGCCCAGGGCAGCGAGTGTAATTTACTCGTGGGTTTGTCGGCACACCCCAGGCGTTCTGAGAACTCATGAGGTCACTGGGAATTCGATTGCGCCAATCACTCCGGCGCTGAAACGCCCTGTCAATTCAATGTTTTATGATCGACGGCTGCCAACCAAATCTGACAGCAGCCCTTGAAGCGCAGAAAAGTCAACGGGTTTAGTCTGATGGCCATCGAATCCGGCCTCTCGCGACTTTCGCCGATCGTCCTCCTGCCCCCACCCTGTTAGCGCCACGAGCACTACACCGTCGGCCCCGCCACCGCGGATCCTGCGCGCAACCTCGTAGCCGTTTAACTTAGGCAAGCCAATATCGAGCAGTACCACGTCGGGGTTAAAGGACGCGAACACGTCGAGCGCTTCTAACCCATCATGAGCAGTTTGCGTCACGTGGCCTGCAATCTTTAGTAGCATGGCAAGTGACGCGGCGGAGTCTTGATTGTCATCGACAATTAGTATTCGACGAGCCGCCATCGGTTCATCTGGTTTCGTCTTTACCGGATTGGATTCGATCGTGTCGCGCACTGGAAGCCGAACTTCAAATTCGCTGCCTTGATTCACCCCTTCGCTGCTGACGCCAATCGTCCCGCCATGCAATTCCACAAGGTTCTTCACCAACGTCAGACCGATTCCGAGCCCACTTACCGTACGTTCAAGAGAAGTATCCACCTGCATGAACATGTCGAAGATGCGATGCAGGTTTTCGGCAGCTAAACCAACTCCATTATCGCGAATCTTTATTACCGCTTCCGGGCCATCCCGCTCCGCGCTGAGAGAAATGTGGCCGCCGTGGCCGGTGAACTTACAAGCGTTAGTTAGTAGATTGCCGATGATTTGAGCGAATCGGGTCGGGTCGGCGTCAAGATAGATTGGTTTCGGGGGCAAATGAATTTCGAGATCGTGGTTCATGTTTTCGACCATAGGTCGAACCGCTTCAATGGCATGATGAATCGAAGAGGCGAGCTCGACTACTCCCTTTTTTAGATCAATGGTCCTTCTCGTGATGCGGTTTACATCGAGCAAGTCATCGACCAGCCGGACCATTTGGCCAATCTGGCGCTCCATCATCCGTGACGCGGAATCAAGGCGCTCTTCAGTACCACTCGTGAGGCGAATTATCTCAAGAGCGTTGCGGATTGGGGCCAGCGGATTACGAAGTTCGTGGGCGAGAATCGCCAGGAACTCATCCTTGCGATGGTCAGCCTCGGATAAGTCAGCGGCTAGTTTCCGCAATTCGAGCGCTTGTTGTTTCTGTTCGATCGCGACCGCAATACTGCTAGCCACGAGTCCGATTGCCTGAAGACTTGCTTCGGACAATTCGTGTCGAGCGAACATCGCCACAACGCCAACGAGTCGTGTTTCTACGAGTAGAGGATATCCTGCGAACGCGACCATTCCTTCCCGCTTCGCCCATTCTTGATCGTGCACGCGTTCGTCGCCGATTACGTGGTTCGTCAAAACGGGCTCGCGCTGCTGAGCAATCTTTCCGATCTTGAATTGCCCCACTGGCACGCGGCTGTGCGGCCCATCGACGTGGGTATAGATACCGGCGCTGGCCTGCAGCTCCAATACGCGCTCACCAGCATTTAGTGTCCAAACCCGCGCAAACGCCCCATCCAGATGCGCGACGAGCACTTCGCAGCAGCGCGAAAGCATGCTCGGCAAAGCAGTTTCATGGGTCAGCACTACCCCAATTTCCGCTTGCAAGGCTGTAAGTGCCGCTCGCTCTTTGACTTCGCTTTCAGCTCGCTTGCGATCCGAAATATCGCGGATATAAGCGGTGAATTGCGGCGGTCCTTCCACCGGAATCCGCGTGACCGTCAGCTCAACGTCAAATTCGTTCCCGTTGGCATGCAATGCTGAGAGCTCTAATCGCTGGTTTAGAACTGGACCTTCACCGGTTGCCAGATAGTGGGCTAATCCGTTTCGGTGGCTGTCCCGAAATCTTGGCGGGATAATCGTATTAGCTAATTCTTGGCCCAGTACTTGATCACGACTGATGCCAAACGTTCCCTCGGCCGCCGAGTTGAACTCAAAGATTTTTCCCGTGTGGTCCATACTTATAATTGAGTCGAGCGCAGTCTCGAACATCGCCGTTTTACGAGTCTCACTGGCTCGAAGCACTCGGGCCGCCTCACGCTGCTTCGTGACGTCGCGGAAGACAAGCACACAGCCAGTCACTCGATTGTCTTCGTCCTTAATTGGGGCGGCACTATCGTCGATGGGCAATTCACTGCCATCCTTGGCAATCAGCACCGTATGGTTTGCCAGACCCACGACGACACCTTCATGCAAGGCCCTCGTTGCCGGATTTTCCACAGGTTGTCGCGTAGATTCATTAACGATGCGGAAGATGGATTCTAAAGGCAAGCTGTCCGCCTCGCTCAGCATCCAGCCAGTTAGCGATTCGGCCACACGATTCAGGTAAGCCACACGACCATGGTGATCCGTAACAATCACCGCATCGCCAATACTGGACAATGTGGTTTGCAGTCGCTTCGCTTGCAGGCTCATTAACCGTTCGGCTTCGACCGCACGGTATTGAGCTGACCGCATTGCGCCGCCCAGGCCCGCAATCGCACACCCCATTAAGGTAAACAGCACCAACCCGACTATGTCGTTGCCATGTTGAATCGCGAACGAATATCGCGGTGGGATGACTAGCAGCCAAGCTGCCAAACCCCCAAGCAAGGTCGCAAGAAGTGCTGGTCGCAAACCGCCGTACCAAGCTGCGACAACCACGGCCGGGAAAAAAGTGATGAAAGGAACGCTATCGCCAAGCCATGGATCGAGCAGATTACGGACCAACGCGGCAACGAGGACGCTAGCTCCCGCGGCACCATAGGTCGCTACGGGACCGCGAGTCGTTGAGTTCGAATTCGTTTCTGTCGACTCCATTGTTCCATTCTCGTTTCCCTCGCTTAGTAGGGAGCATGATCGTCTATGTTAACGTCTCAGAGAGTGCGTGACAAAGTCTCGCAGTCGATCATTATCAAACGACTCCGAGAAGAGGCTCTTAGAGTTAGAGAGTACTCTAGACTAGCCAGGCTTTGGTTACATCCGAACAACGCCCGCGACTCGTACTCCCGGTGTTAAATTGCGTGTAGCCCAGACTAGGCATCACGAATGCGCGCGCGATCCATACTACTTCCATTATTTCCACTAACTCAACGTCGCGTGACACGTGCCGAAATACGACCGTTTTGACATGGGTCGCGACGGCACGTTCGGCGTCCCAAAATTCGTCGACGCGACGATCTCTGACATATATATAGTGTCGAGAAGTCATCTGTTTTCTGAGACTTACACGGGTAGGCGGGCTACGCACCTTTATGCTTCATCGACCCAACGTTATTGAAACGTCGTCGTAGGTCGGCAAATCTGGATGTCTGTCGGTTTACGCAGCAGACTTGCTCAAGCTTATCCCCCACACGTGCGCCACCGCTAATTTGTCTTTTTCGGGTCGCCTGGAACAGTGGCGGCACCAGTGGCGGGCAACATCAAGCTCATATTCTTACCTTCTAAGTTCGTCCAGAAAGTCCCAGAGCCGCTGTGGAAAAGCCGCAGCACGATTTTCGGATTGAGTTGTTCCGCCAGCGAATATCGCAAAAAGGCATCGCTATTGCCTTGGAAGACGTCCATCTTGAGTTGGAAGAGGTTGCTACGCGCAGTTTCCGTGAGCTTAGTGACTTCCGCCTCGGCGCCACCCAGGAGCTGCGTGCGACGGCCCGCGAGCGCGGCGATTTTGGCATCGAACTCGGCCCTCAACTTGTCGATCTGACTATCCGTTTTTGTGCCAAGATTCGCGACATCACGATCAATACTGGCCACTAGGCGTTTGGTTTCCGCTTCGACTTCGACCGCGCGCTGTTGAATCATCTGCTGTTCGCGTTCCACATCCGCTTCCGATTGCGCGGTGATTTCCTTGGCCTTATTAGTGATTTCCGTTTCCCCGGCAATCTGTTTGTCGCGAATCGGCTTTAAATATTCTTCTGGGATTACAATGTTCCGAATGAAAGCTGAATGCACTTTGACGTCCTTACTGCGTCCGACACGGACCAGCTCTTGGGTGAAGTCAGCCTGGAATTTTTCTCGCTTGCTCCCCTCTAAAAAGTCCTGAACGCCGTAATCAATCCCCTTATCGCGACCGATCGAGTGGGCTTGAACGTCGATTACAGTCTTTTCCACGGTCTGGCGCGAACCGTACTCGGCTACCAGACTCGGCATGTCTTTGGGCAGTACCTCCCATTCCACGGTGCAATCCATGCTGATCAGAAAGCCGCCCTTGGATGTGAAGTCGATCGCGGTGTTTTTCTGCGGATTCGCGTCATAGTGAAATGCGGTTTGGAAAATTCCAACTTCCGAAATCAGGACCTCGAACTCTTTCGTGTTGATGTAATACAAACCGGGCTGCAGCACCTCGTGCAAAATGCCTTTTTCATCCGGTTGTTCCGCAAAACGACTCGGCCCATCTTTACCTAACAGACGCCTCTGAACTCCAACAAATCCGGACTTAATCTCCACCGCATCGACCAATTCGACGCGATAACCTCGCAGATTGATCCGGTACGAACCGGGCGGTAACACTTGGCGCTGAATTCCTTGCTCTTCGTCCTGGGGGTTCTTTGCGTTTTCGGCCAGGAGCCTGCCGGGAGGCAGCGCCTTGCCACCGAGCGCGGTGACGATTCCGACTTTCCCCGGCGGTATATCAGTGTTCTTTTCCAATTCTGTGGAATAAACAATCGGCAGTACAAAATGCCAACCTTCACCGAGCACGTCTCGCTGGATGCCCTTCTGCCCGGCCTCAGCAAGCACGTGACCAGGCGTCAGCGGCTGCCCGTCTTTGGCCGTGATTATCAGGTGGTAGCCGGGGCTCACATAAGTAAAAAAGGCATTCCATGTCAGAGCGACAAAGCTCACGGCAACAAGCAGCAGTATGGACCACACGATCAACGAGCGTCGCCAATTGTGATGAGACTGGAACTGGAATGCGGTTAAGCTATCAATGGATTCACTCATTATGTCTAGCTCTTTGTATTTTCAAATTCAGCGCGGTGAATGCTTGTGATAACTAAGGATGATCCTGTGTGCTCTCACTTCGATGGCGTCGCCGATGGATCCGCGGTGACGGTGGGTATTGCAGTTGGCTTGCTCGCCGAGCCCGCAGGCTTCGTCAGGTAGTTGCTGAATAGCCGACCAAACTCACTGTCATCGCCGGCAAAAATCTCGGTCAACGCCGGACCTAATCTGTTCATCAAGTTGTACTGAGCGAACGACTGCACATCGGCAAACCCTTGCATCGCTTTACGCAAGCCAGCGACCTTGGCGTCGTTTTGAAGATCAATCACCGCCGCGTCCGCTTTTCCCTTGGTAATTGTCGCTTCTGCTTGCTTTTCAGCCGCGTCCAAAACGAGCTGCGCGTTCTCGAGATCTTGCGTCGCCTGTGAAAGAGCAACCTCTTTCATTTGTGTCGCTTTCGTCTTCGCTTGAATGAGGCGAGTTTCGGCTTCGACCTTCGATTTAGCCTGGTCCTTTAGCGCTTCTTTTGCTTTGAGTTCTTGCGCCGCGCGATATTGCCGCAATCGAGCACCGTTCTTGGCTTGCTCGACCCGAGCCAGTTCGCGTTGCGCGATTTGGTCGGCCAACTCGGCAGGAGGCCGCATATCTGCCAGCGTTACCGCACGAACCTCTACGCCTAATGCCGCGCACTGCGGTTTTACTTTTTCGAGTAAGGCTTTTTGTAGCGCCTCACGTGCGTTGACCGGTTTTTCTGTAGGAGCGTCGGGGGTCGCCGCCGCAACTGGGGCCGCAAGAATAAAGTCGCGGGCATCAAAATTACTTCCCTCAATGCGTGCGTAGCCGCGGATGTGCGGAAGAATTACCTTTTGCAGGATCTCGTTATCCAGTTGCTCTGCGGGCGTTTCATCCTGCTGATGCAATACTCCCTCATCCGTAAGTCGCACGGTAAGCAACGGAGCTGCGTCGGGCTGAGCCGCATACTCGACCACAACTTGCGGTTTCAAAATGAAACCATCGCGGCTGGGAAATTCGATATCGCTCAAGCGCACTCGATGACTACGAACTTCAACCGGCGTGATCGTTTCAACGTAAGGATTGAGGTAATAAGTGCCGGCCGGACAGGTTTGCTTTTGCACTCCACGATAGCCGTCTGGCACCAGGTACTGATCTTGAGTTTGTTCAGCGCGCAATGTACGCGGATCTTTGCCGACGCGAAGAGTGCGAACTCCAATCTGATCAACACGGATTTGAACCGCGGGAACTCGCTCCCACGAATACGCGTAAGGATTCAGACGATAGAAACCTTGGGTCAACACATCTCGGAGGATTCCTCGTTCGCCTTCGATCGGATCGGTTCGATCCTCGGTGCCCAAAATCTCGCCTGCCGCCATACGCTCCGCTGAAAGCGGCTTGCCGAACTTGCGAGTCAGAACCAGGCACTCGCCCGCCTTTACCTCCACCATGTCGTGAATTTCATGACTCCAAAAAATCGGGTTGAGGAAATGGCGACCTTCGCCCCACACCGGCAGCATCACTCCCTTATAGGATTCATCCGGCGCGATGATTTCGTCAGTCCCCAGATTCTTTCCCCAGCGGCCAATGCGCACGAGATATCTTCCCGATGGAACTTCAATTCGCTCGACTTCCCACCGCCAGATTTGTTGCAGAATGCCCAGCCCAACGAGGCCAATGCACAGCAGCAACCAAAATCGTCGCTGTCGAAAGAGCTTCACGTCGATTTCTCACTATTCAAGTTGTTGGCGCTGATGTTTTTGACCTGCTCGTCTGTGGCTGCATCCTGAGCCTCTGCCGCATTGCCTGCCCAAGTTGGTGTCGCTTCGCTCACCGTTTTGGTCTGCGCACGTAAATCTGCCAGTTGTGCTTCCAGCACGGCCGGATCGATTGCCGAATTCGGATACGAAACATCCATATCTGTCGTGTCCACGTACACGCGTTCTTTGGCCCGAGCGTTCAGAGATTTCTCCAGGACGAGTCCTTCCGCGCGTTGCCACTTTGCAACGGCATTAAACGGATCGAACCGACGGGCAATGGCATACTGTTCTTCCGTTTTTTCAGCTTGGGCCAGCTGGCTGAGCAATATACTGCGGCCGACTTCGTACTGTCGCAATTGCAGCTCGAGCATATACAGTCGATGTCGCGATTCGGCGATCATGCCACAATGGCGTTCCAATTGCTCGCGGAAATTGTCGATCGCCGACTGCTCCAATTGTTTTTTGTATAGTGCTGCTCTCGCTCCCAACTCGTCGCCCTCTGCGGCCAGTCGCTTCGCCTCGGCTTCCAGCGCCGGGACATGCTCTTCGCTTTGTTTCAGATTTGCGCGGAGCGAGGCTTCTGCCACCTCCGCTTTGCCGAGCGCCTCGCGCACAGCCTTTACGTGCCGCTCGTGCTGTAAGACGACGTTGGTCAGGATTTCCTCGGGATCGAGCCGCTTGCGGAATACGATGCTCCAGAAGCGCTTGATACTATTTCGCAGCTTGTGTGGGCCGATGGCCAACACCATCAGCGCCGACAACAACCCGCCCCACAGAAGCAATCGCAACAGGAAATAGTCGACAAATGCCATTGGAAAACTAATTCAAGATAGCGAGACAAACACCTGGCTTGCATGATTGTCCCCGCCGGCAACTAATCAGCTACGGGGTCGACCGAATCATACGGGGCTAAATTGCAATAACAGTTCAAAGTCACCGTCGCGTGATGTCGTGCCGGCATCGTTTTCATCAACAGCACGAAGCACTCGAGCTATCATCCGCGAGGCCATCACATGTATTTCATTCGCTCGTTATTATGCTTCCTTTGGTTCCAAATTCCTACTTGGCAATTTAAAGCCCAAGGGGGGAAGCGAATTCGAGACTGTGTCAATGATTTTACGAGTTTTGCCGCGGATGTATGCTACGGGTGGTTGGATCTTGAATGGCACGAAGGTGGAGTCATTCCATCCTTGTCTACCGGCGTAGCCCGACTTCGAAAACGAAAATCGGCGAGTTAGTGCCGCTTAGTCTTGTCTTGCTGGGACACTCCCCAATAACGACCGTTTGAAGTGCGGTCGATCATTCTCGATTACTCATCCGTTCGACCGCACCACAGAATCGTGCCGATAAGGCATACGTTTTCTCGGAATGAGGCGCGGGCCCATTTCCGTCCTCGAAAAACGCGCGATCGACCGAACGAATTCTCGCACCGGTGTCTCAGGCTGTACGCTCAGGCGATGCGACCGGCGCAGGTTCATAGGTTTTCCGGCCGCAAGACGGTCCGTCCTTAAATAGTTTAGGAGGTGCGCTCGACCATTGCGACTGATGGAGATTGCGCGGGTTCAAAGCGTCATGACGGATTGACATGGCTCGTTTCTCGCGTTGAGCGCGGAATATTCTCCTTTTCATGGCACAATTCTCTCCGCGAATTGCGAGGCTACTCCCACAACTTTCGCGATGGGGCGGATTCTGCGAGGGGTTCGCGGTGCGGACGTCGCACTGTTAATGGAGGAAGATCTCACCCACAAAGATATCTCCCATGATTGCCGGAAAGCGTTGCGCGCCTGAAATGGTCGCTGTCGTAGTCGCAGCTTGTTTGCTCACTACGAATACTCTTCGCGCCGCCGCTTTGTTTGTTGCCAACGGCGGTGACAATACCATTGAGAAATCCGCTCCGAACGGAGTCGGATCGCTGTTCTCGAACAGCCCTTTGATCAGCAGTGTTCGAGGCTTGGCTTTTGACGTGACGGGAACCCTCTATGCGGCCATGGATGGTGCGGATCAAATCGTAAAGTTCACTCCCGGTGGGGCCGCTTCGATTTTTGCCAGTAGTGGCTTGAGCGCCCCGCGCGGCTTAGCCTTCGACGGCGATGGAAACCTTTACGCCGCGAATCCAAACACCAATTCAATCGTGAAGTTCACACCAGCTGGTGTCGGCTCCGTGTTTGCCACTAGCGGCTTGAGCGCACCGCAGGGGCTAGCATTTAATAAGGCGGGTAATCTCTACGTAGCCAATGCCGGTAACAACACAGTAGAGAAGTTTACATCGGCCGGAGTCGGTTCATTATTGCCAGCACGGTGCCTTCGGCACGCCATTCGGCTTGGCATTCGACAGTGGCGGGAGCTACTATGTGGCGGACACTGGCTTCCCCTATACAATTGAAAAGTTTAATTCATCCGGCACGGGATCGACGCTTGCCAGCGCCAATGCCTTGTCCGGTCCGATCGGTTTGGCTTTCGATAATACAGACAATCTGTACGTTGCCAATAACACCAATAATACAATCTTGAAGTTCACGTCGGCGGGTGTCGTGTCGACGTTCGCGAGCAGTAACATCACTGCCCCTTACTTTATCGCATTCCAACCCAATCTCACCGCTCTGGCGGGCGATTACAACGGAAACCGCGTAGTCGATGCCGCTGACTACGTGGTGTGGCGGGCGAATCAAGGTACGAGCAATGTCCTCGCCAACGATCCGATCGGCGGCGCGATCGGTGCCGCGCAATACAACCAATGGCGCGCTCACTTCGGTCAAACCGTCGGGAGTGGAACGGGCGCCGTTATGAATGCCGGCGTCCCCGAGCCGGCAACGTTCGTGCTTCTGATGTTCGCGGTCGCAGTTGCTGCCTTTTGCGAAGCCGGGTTGCATAAAAAGTCCCAGCAACTCGGTTACGGGTGACACAAGTCAACAACCCACCGTTTTCTCGGCACGCCGAAAAACCCGAGGTTTTTGAACCGGCTGGTTGGGGGCCGTTTTTGGGACAGATACCATCCGTCTGATTGGCAGTGGAAATACTGTCGCGGGGCCAGCAGGAAATGCCGCCGCCCGCGGCAACACTCTCGGATCATCCAGAAGACGGCCCCGCCCAATGGAAGGCGACCGACATCGGCCAAGTGGTTACGCTGCCGAATGGTGACGTGGTCCGCAAAACCGGCGATATGTCTTTTGAGCGAGTGAAGTAATTGCCTTGACGATATGATGCAGGCGGCGCGAGAGCAGCGTCCTAGGGGATACGACGGCGCATTACGCTGGCTGAATGAACAGCGACGACCTTTCGAAAGCTCAGTGCGCCGATATTAGACGCAAAGCAGCTTGGATGCTTAGCTATCTGGAAAAGCTGAGCGATCGGATGTCGTACAAGGGCTTCCCCACCGATGACCCAATACGGCAAGCCTTGTTGATGCACTGGCCGCCGCTCAGCGATTACACAGTGAGGTTGAGAGCCGTTCTATCGGCGTAACTGGATTGCCGGAAGAAACGAAGGCGCCGGCCGACTTGCTGTTCACTCGAAGGAGCCAACCTCGAAAGCACGAGATGTTAAAACTCATTAAGTCACCGCAGCCACACGATCAGCCCCAGCCCAACAGCAGCAAGCGTCGTAGCGATTAGGACGGTGCGAAGGGAGAAGCGCGACCACGGGACGCCAGCACACGTGGCCGAAACTGTTGCGAGAAGCCAGATTGGAACTGCGACAAGAATTTCGCCGTCGCGAGCTGTAAAGCTGAGTGATTTGTCGCCAATCTTCAAATCGGGTGCCCAAGTGCTCCACGCCGTCCGTTGAGAAGGCATTTCTTGCCCCCATTCAACGCCTGCAACTCCACGCGCGGATGCTAATCCGAACCTTCTCATATCTATGTTGTCCCCCACCCAATAGCTCCGCACCCAAAGGGCAACTAGCAGCACCGCCACGATTCCCCACGCCACCGACCACGCGATTCGCAGCTTGCGGTGTTTCATTGGTCTTAGAGGTGCGCTGATGGGGAATTAGTTTAGCACGTTACAGCTAGCACTTGCTGCCACTGAGTTAACGGACGCTATTAGAAGCGTACAATCGGCGCGATCGGAGCAGTACCCACACCACCCAGCGAGGATGTTTTATGCGATCAATCAAATGGCTGTGCCTCACGGTGTCATTTGCGGTTGTCTCAAGCACGCCTTGTTTTGCGGGCATCCCAAGGGATTGCCTCCAGTCCAAAGTAGTCGATGAAGGCAACAACAAGTTTCTTTACTATGCAGATTACTATGAATCAACCTGTGGTCAGGATGCGCAAGCGGATGCGGTGGAAACTGGCGAAGAAGAGATTCCGGAGGTCTGCCCACCTGGGACACCCGCTTGCAAGAATGCGAGCGCGCCTAGAGGCGAACTCAGTATATTTCACGGCTTAAAGGCTCCTGTTTCAATGGACGCTCAGCCATCACTAAGCAAAGGTGTAACCGTTTCCTGGGACACCTTTGTTAAGTTCGATTTAACGTCCGAAGGCAAAGTCTACGATGCAAAAGTTTTTGAAGTCAAACTTACTACCGGACGACCAATCTACGTCGCATTCGAGGTAGAGGGGATTCCGAAAACAGTGAGCGCAGAGCCACTCAAACTGGAAGCTAAAGACGTGAAAAAGCTGGCCGGAGAGCACGCTTACAGCGTGTCTTATCATGGTCGCCAAGTGCTGTTCTTAACGGCGCGACAAGACATTACGGCACACGTAGCGTCGTCGCAGCCTCGCAAATAGCTCCATGCCGCTTACCGCGCACGAAAAAGCCCGCCACGAGGGGCGGGGAAGTTAGGGTGTGAGATTTGATTTATTTTTCGTCGGGTGATTGCGCTCGCGCGATTTGCGTACAAGAACGATGACGACAAGCATAGCTAACAGAAAACCAATGGCCACCGACGAGAGTATGATCGGCACCCAGCGCATGATTAAATCGCCATTGATGAACATCTAGCTCCGCTCTTCTGCTGTCTCTCGATCAGTTCCTTGATCGTCCATAGGACGCATCGTAGCAGCGGACGACGAAAGTATCGAGCAGCCCAGAGGCTTAGTCGTGGCGCCGTGAAGCCGCCGCGCGCATTACACGTCGCAGCATAACCACAAACATCCCTAGCACGACGAGCAGTGGTAGTACGTAAGGGTATAGCTCCAGAATCCGCGTCCCTCGATGTGGCTGGCGATTGCCAGTCCAATAAGAATGCCGAGGACAACGCCGTCGAACCAGATGACGGAAATGATGATAGCGGCTAATTTCATTGGGCTGAGTGCACTAGCGATTGATCGGGCGTATGAAACTTCCGTCTGTTAGACGCGATTGTGTGAGGTCGGTCTGCGGCAACCAATGAAGCTGAGCGTGAGCCCTACAGCAAGCGAGGTGGTTGACGGCTCCGGCACCGCTAAAACCCGAAAGGCAAGATCGTAGTTGGGAACCACTTTGCCAGGATCGCGCGGATCAGGAAACGGAAACTCTGGACCCAACTCCGTTCCGCCCGAGTAGTTGTTCTGGGAAACAACAAACGAACCGATAATCCCTCCGACAGCATTGCGATTTTCGAACGTCAACGTATAGATATTCCCAGCCGATAGTTGAACTGGAGTATCGAAATTAAAGTCGATCCAAATATCGCGAAAAGACCGATCGCCAGAGTTGACCGACACTATCTTGGATCCGAGCACAGTTCCGTTGAGGGCCACGCCTTCTCGCACATCGGCTTCGATTGTTTGTATCTGCTGGGCTATTTGGGTGCGGGACCACATGAAACTCACGGCTCTAACGCTTGCTTCGTTGGCAGTCGCGGTAAATGTTTGAGCGAACGGATACTCATCAATATAACCAAAGCCGGGTTGCACTCCCTCGTCGTTGACAATATCCGCGTTACTTGCCGATGTCAGACCACAAACGATAACAAATACGACGGCTAATTTATTCATTGGTTCTAACCTCCGCCCATCATCCTAACCGTCCGCGCCGTCGCCACCCGCACCCCAGCACCCCGAGCAGTAGAAGCGTGGCGGAGGTGGGCTCCGGGACTGAATCGAATGCAAGATAGCGCGGGTCGAGCGGAACATCTATTGATCCCACCAAGCTTCCATCCGGTGCGTATTCCATAATGCTGTTCAAGTCATTCGAAGCAACATAAAGGATTCCGGCGGTATCAAACGCGAGACCGTCCGCGCCACGTAAAGTGACAAAAGTACTCACGTTGCCACTTGGCGTCACTTCTACTACGGCTTGATCGGCGGCGAAACGCGGAAATACGGATACGAAGAGGTTGCCATGACTATCAAACGCAGCAGCCCCTGGCAAAATCGGAACAGTCGCGAAAAGCGACACTGCGCCCGAAGGAGAAATCTTATCAATGCGCCCGGTAGCAACCTCTGGAGCATATAAGTTGCCGTCATTGTCGAATACCAAAGCTTCGGCATACGCTGGCAGCGTTACAAACAGCGATACGTCTCCAGTTGGCGAAATTCTCGAAATCTCGCTGTTCGAGTTTGAGACATACAAGTAGCCAGATACGTCAAACGCTAAGCAGAATGGCTCGGGGAACACCGTCGCGACCAAACTCGAAGTGCCATTCGGGGTGAATTTGTGAATCTCGCCTGATCCGGCATTTGCGACATAGAGATTGCCGCTTGCGTCAAATACAAGGCCATCTGGAAATGCCTGGCCGGTTGCAAAATACGAGTATTGGTCGCCGTCAATCTTGACGATGTCGCTCGCAGTTGCAGAGACAAACAAATGTGCAGCCTGTGAGGTCGACGCCAATGTAGTCGCCGCGAAGACACCCCAGATAACGATCGGTCCTTTCATCGGCCCCCTCTTGTCGCAAAACCATCGCCAGAACGCCGACACCTATCCTCCCACCCGATTGTGGATATTGCAATCAGAAGCGCTACGGATTGTGCTGTGATTGACGTTTTGTCGATGTTTGGGCAGAATGGCGGGAATCAAAGCTCACTAAGGCAGTGGACGTAACCGACCACCATCCGCTGCCGAGCAAACTAGAGTTCTTTTGCCTTCCTGGTCGGAAACTAGAAAACAGAGTGCGCTGGTCGGGGGCGCCGACTGGCCGTAAGGGTCTGTCGGGGGCGATCTAGTCGTCCCGATATCGACCTCGACCAGCGCACTTTTCTTAACACCCGATCTTGGGTGTAGGAAGGCAACCACGATGAGTTGCGTATCTGAAGGGAATAATTTTCGCTCGACCCCAACATTGCGGCACGTGCTGCAGCGCTCCGAGCGGGAAAGCATCCGCCGGCACTGGCGGAGCGATTCATCCCAGGCCGGGAACTAGGGCTTCATAGCGACGATGGCACGTACGAGTTTCCGCCCACTGCTCCACTGTCAGCGAAGACTAGCGAAGTGCGAAGTCGCCGCTGGGCCAAGCCGATGAAGCGTAGCGACATTGCCAAACTGCAATTCCTAAACGTCGAAGCCGCCAAAGAGATTCTCGACGAGGTTGCGGCGACGGCGAGATTGCGGCCAAGGCGCTTAAGCACGTTGAAGAGTCATACCGCACGCTGTTGACCGAATCCGAGCGGTTCACGTTGTCAGCGATGGCAGCGCGGAAGTTCTTACGTAACGGCGTACCAATTTAGTTTCTTGGCGAGAGCCCGCGCGGGGCTCTTTGCTCGATTCCCCGTATGGCCATTCGTGGGCTACTTTGCCGCGTCGGGAATTGGCACGTGCGTATTCGTTTGAATTGGGTGTGTGACTTCGCTCGATTCGCTATCCCACGTCATCGATGACATTGGTTCGCAACCAGCGAGCGCAACAATTCCCAGCAACAGTATTAACCGTAGTCGCATGCCGCGACTTTTACCAAAACCAGTAGCTAGCAGCAATACGCTTTAACCATCGGAGTTTTTAGATATGACCGACGAAATCAAAGTTCACGTAGCTGACTACGGCAGCGGTCGCAACCTTATGCTGCGTTACCGCGACCCGATCACCGGTAAGCAAGTCGCGAAGTCTGCGAAGACATGCAACCAAAGCAAGGCCGAGCGAGCGGCAGCGAAGTGGGAGGCCGAACTAAACGGCGGCGCGTACCAAAAGCCGTCGCGTATCACCTGGGAGGCGTTCATAGACCGCTACAAAACCAACGTACTGCCCGGACTATCGGAAGGTACGGCAATTACATAGGCCTCATTCAACACATTCGAGCGCCTTACCAATCCTGAGAAGCTCGCGACGGTCACGACTGGGCTGATTACGTCGTTTGTCACGAAGCTACGCGAGGAAGGATGGAGCGAGGCCACGATTGCAAGGCATCTTCGCGTCTTGCGCGTGGTGACGCGGTGGGCCAAGCGCGAAGGGCTAATGTCGACCGTACCGCAATTCACCATGCCGAAGCGAATTAAAGGATCCAAGGTGATGCGGGGCAGGGCAATCACCGGCGAAGAGTTCGACCGGATGATTAAGGCCGTGCCGAAAGTGGTGGAGAACGCTGCGGCAAAGTCGTGGGAATTCTACTTAAACGGCTAGCGGGCTGCGACTGAGCGAATCTCTTACGCTGCGATGGGATGATGCGCCAGACGCGATCGTCGTCGACCTGACGGGCCGTAGGCCGATGCTGCGGATTCCCGCCGAAGCGGAGAAGGGCAACCGCGATCGATTGCTACCGATGGCGCCCGAGCTCGCCACGCTGCTGCAGAGCGTTCCAGAAAACCTGCGGCGGGGAAGGGTGTTCAAACTACTCGCGAGCAACGGGCAGCCGCTACGTGCAACCAGGACCGTCGTCGGCAAGATTGTTTCCGCCATCGGCGAATCCGCCGGCGTCGTGGTCGACGAACGCACCAAAGGCGACGCCGCGAGTGATGCCGGCCGTATTGAAAGACCTAATGCGCTACGAGGACGTTAGCACGACGATGAAATACTATGTCGGCTTGGACGCGGAAGCGATGGCCGACACGATTTGGGCGGCGATGGGTAACACTGCGGGTAACACTTCATCAGCGCATGAAAAAAGCAGCGCGAAAAACACTGCTTTTTAAGGTACCGGAGGAGGGACTTGAACCCACACGACCTTGCGGTCACTGGATTTTGAGTCCAGCGCGTCTGCCAATTCCGCCACTCCGGCGTTGCGTAATCGTTACGTAATAAGGTATCCAGCCGCGTCCTTAGCGAAAAGGGGGTTTGCAAAACATGGACCGTCGCTCTGCGTCTAGCGTGCATAGAAGGAAGCCGCGTGGATCGTTATAAAGGAGGGCAATATTTGAACAACACAGTGGAGAAAGTAGAGCGATGGCCTTGCAGGTGAGACCAGCGGAAAAGTGTGCGTTTGATTTAGTGGCGCTTGGCGAGTGCATGATTCGGCTCTCGCCGCCCGACCATGGTCGCATTGAATTCTCGCCGACGCTTGAAGTTTGGGTGGGGGGCGGTGAGTACAACGTAGCCTACGCGCTATCGCGGCTTGGCTTGCGAACGGGGTGGATCGGCGGGCTCAATACGTCGCCAATGGGGCGTATTGTTGCGAATCACGCGCGGGCCGTCGGCATGGACGTGTCCCACGCGGTGACGCGAAAATACGATGGCGTCGGAAAGGTCGATCGCATTGGGCTGAACTTCACGGAAGTTGGGCACTCGAAGCGCGGCTCGGTAACGCTGTATGATCGCGGACACTCTGCAACGGCCGGCATGAAGCCGGGGGATGTTGATTGGAAAAAACTCTTTGCGGAGCAGGGTGTTCGCTGGCTGCACACCGGCGGCATTTTCGCCGCGCTCTCTGAGGGCACGCGCAAGCTCGTGGCCGAAGCGGTGAAGGCTGCGCACGAGTCGGGCACGATCGTCAGCTACGATCTCAACTTCCGGTCGAAGCTATGGTCGAGCGAAGAGGCGATCAAGACGACGAAGCCGCTTGTGCCGTTTGTCGACTGCCTCATCGGAAACGAGGAGGATTTCCAGAAGGTGCTTGGGTACGAAGTCGAAGGCGTAGACGTCGAAAAAGGCAAGCTGGATACCTCGGCGTTCAAATCGATGGTGAACCGCGTCGTGAAGGATTATCCGAACATCAAAGTCGTCGGCACCACCTTGCGCGGCGTGAAGACCGCACTTATCAACGATTGGTCGGCGATCATGTGGCACGACGGTACGTTCTTCGACGGTCCCTCTTATCCGGACCTGGAAATTGAGGACCGCGTCGGAGGCGGCGACGGATTTGCGTCTGGATTCACGTACGGGTTCCTCGCCGGTCAGACGCCGCAGCAGTGTGTGGACTTGGGCGTAGCCCATGGAGCGCTGCTAATGAGCACGCGTGGCGATTCCAGCCAAATCACGCTTGAAGAACTTCAGCACATCGCCGGCGGCGGCTCGGCACGAATCAAGCGGTAGAGCTTTTGAAATTGCCATAGAGAACACAGAGGTCACAGAGAAAATTCGCTCTGCGGCTGTTTGAAACCGAACGTGCTATTATCAGCGCTCGTTTGAATTAGAATGTTACGAAGATTGACTTATGGGACTGTTTTATCCGAGTTCCAAAAAGCTCTCTGTGAACTCTGCGTTCTCTGTGGCATGTCGGTCGCCTTATTTACCGCGTCGTGATCAAGTCCAATAAAACTCTCGCGCCAGCCGATTTTTTGCCGCAGCTAGAACGGTTTTGGGCGCGGTCGGCCGAGTGTATCGATGCGGTCGAACGTAGTTGCCCGCCAGGGTCATCATCACCAGTTTTCACCAAGGCGGGGCGCTACACCTCGCAAGGGTGGACCGAGTGGACGCAGGGCTTTCAATATGGCTCGGCGCTATTGCAGTTCGACGCCACGGGCGATGAACGCTTTTTGAAGCTTGGCCGCGATCGTACGGTTGCCCACATGGCGGCGCATGTCACGCACATCGGCGTGCATGACCACGGCTTCAACAATGTGAGCACCTACGGCAATCTTTGGCGGCTTATGAATGAAGGCCGCATACCGGAATTCGAATGGGAACGGAACTATTATGAGCTCGCGCTCAAGGCCAGCGGGGCGGTCCAAGCCGCTCGGTGGGCGAAAACTGCAGATGGCTCCGGATATATCTATTCCTTCAATGGGCCGCAGTCGTTGTTTGTGGACACGATTCGCACGTGTCGCGCGCTTGCGCTCGCTCATCAATTGGGGCATCTGCTGCTCGGCGAAAATGACGAACGGATAAGTCTAATGCGTCGGCTTGTTGAACATGCCACCAGTACGGCTCGTTACAACATTTGGTACGGCGAAGGGCGAGACAACTATGATGTCGCCGGCCGCACGGCACATGAGAGCGTCTTCAACACGAAAACCGGCGAGTATCGCGCGCCGAGCACGCAACAAGGCTATTCGCCGTTTAGCACGTGGACGCGCGGCTTGGCGTGGGCGATGCTAGGTTATGCAGAGCTGCTTGAGTGGCTTGCAACCCGAATTGACTCTGAGCTCGACGCTTGCGGCGGCCGCGATGCCGTCGAGGCAATATTTGTCAACGCCGCACGCGCAACTTGCGATTTCTACATTCGCGAAATGCCGGCATGTGGTGTTCCCTATTGGGATACCGGCGCGCCGGGTCTAGCTAAACTTGGCGATTACCGCGACCGCCCCGCCAATCCATTCAACGGTGAAGAGTCTGTGGACAGTTCCGCAGCTTCGATTGCGGCCCAAGGCCTGCTGCGACTTGGCCGCTACCTTTCGCGCGCGGGCGACACTGCGGAAGCTGCGGGAGCGTATGTCCAATCCGGCCTCACGATAATTAGCACGTTGCTCGACGAACCCTATCTATCGACAAGCGGAGACCATGAAGGGCTGATACTTCACTCGGTCTATCATCGCCCGAAGGGTTGGGATTACATTCCACCTGGGAGCAAAATTCCCCGAGGCGAAGCCAGCATGTGGGGCGATTATCACGCGCGTGAGCTGGCACTCTACGTGGGGCGACTCGCGAAGAACGAACCGTATTACACGTTTTTTGGGCCTGTTGATGGCTGATCAGCCAAATCGCGTCGCGCTTATTACCGGCGGAAGCCGTGGCATCGGCCTTGGCATTGCCGAAACGATGGCTGGGAGCGGCTTCGCACTCGCGATTAATGGTGTGAGGGCCGCCACTGAAACGGCCGCGGCGATTAATGGGCTGCGCGAGCGCGGCGCGGTTGCCGAATACTTCCAGGGCGACGTCTCGGTTTCCGCAGATCGACAGTCGCTCGTCAACACAGTCCGCGGTCGATTTGGCCGCCTCGATGTTCTGGTGAACAACGCCGGCGTTGCGCCGTCGCCCCGTGCTGATATTCTCGATGCCAACGAGCAAAGCTTTGACCGGCTCATCGGCATAAATTTGAAAGGTCCGTACTTCCTCACTCAGCTCGTTGCCCGCTGGATGATCGAACAGCGAAAATCGAACCCGGAGTTTCACGGAGTCATCGTCAACATTTCGTCAGTGAGCGCGACCGAGGCGTCGATCAATCGCGGCGATTATTGTATCAGTAAAGCGGGAATCGCGATGGCGACGCAACTTTGGGCCCATCGATTGGCCGAGCACGGCATTGGCGTGTATGAAGTGCGGCCAGGGATTATCCACACGGATATGAGTGCGGAAGTCGCCGAAAAATACGATAAACTGATTGCCGGGGGCCTGACGGTCGAAAATCGCTGGGGCGAGCCCGCCGACGTTGGTCGCGCCGTAGCGATGCTCGCGCGGGGCGATCTAACCTACGCGACCGGCAACGTGCTGAATATCGACGGCGGCCTGACGCTGCGTCGGCTGTGAGTGGGTAGAATTGCACATAAAGATGCCATCTATAATTGATCAACTTGCCGCACTGCGACTCATTCCGATGGTGGTAATTGACGACGCCCGGCATGCCGCGGCGTTTGGCGAGACTTTGGTGGCCGGCAGATTGCCGGTTGCCGAAGTCACGTTCCGCACGCCTGCCGCCGAGGAGGCAATTCGGATCCTGGCCAAGAGCGGCGACGTGCTTGTGGGTGCCGGCACGGTCCTGAACACCGAACAGGCCGATCGCGCTATTGACGCCGGTGCGCAATTTCTTGTCGCACCCGGTACAAACCCGCGCGTGGTAGAGCACGTCGTCAAACGCGGCGTGCCGATGGTCCCCGGCATCGCAACGCCGAGCGAAATCGAACTGGCAACCTCGTTGGGCGCGGCGGCGCTGAAGTTTTTTCCCGCGGAGACGATGGGCGGTGTGGCCGCGCTGAAGGCGTTCGCGGGCCCATATCGCGAGGCGCGGTTCATCCCCACTGGCGGCATCACGCCGGAGATGTTGCCGAGCTATTTAGCGCTTAAAAACGTCGTCGCATGCGGCGGCTCTTGGCTCGCCCCGCGTGAATTTCTCGCTGCCGGTCGCTTCGATGCCATTGCCGCGCTGTTGCAAGACGCTCGCGCGATCCTTGACGGCCCTCCCGAGATTGCGACTTGACGACTCCATTTGTTGCTCCCGGGCGGCGCCGTTAGGCGGCAGCTTCAGATCACAACTCTTGCTCAGCGCAATTCGGGTATCGCGATTTGGCGCGTTCCTTCGCCCCGAATTTCGATAAACTGCTCTCATGCCACAACGCGGCAAACAAATTAAATCGAACTCGGAAGACTTTCGTACAGCAACGCGGGCGCCGCGCGGCCGAGGCGACCGGTCGGCTGCAATGCGTTACGAATCGTACCTGGTCGGCGTGTTGCTTCTTATCCTCATCGCATTCGCATACTATCCCGCCCTACATGGCGGGATGCTGTGGGACGACGAGGCGCACGTCACGAAACCAGAGCTGCGCTCGGCGGTCGGCCTTTATCGCATTTGGTTCGATATTGGCGCTACGCAACAATATTACCCGCTCTTGCATTCGGCATTTTGGGTGGAGCACAAGCTGTGGAGCGATAGCACACTGGGGTATCACCTCATCAATGTTTTGCAGCACGCGATGGCGGCCTGGTTGGTGTATTTAGCCCTCGTGCGGTTGAAAATCCCTGGCGCATGGTTCGCCGCCGCGATTTTTGCGGTTCATCCGATCGAAGTCGAATCGGTCGCGTGGATCAGTGAGCAGAAGAACACGCTCTCGGCCATATTTTATTTGGCCGCAATGCGAGTTTATCTGGAATTCAGTGAGACACGCAGGGGGTCGTACTACGCCTTCGCATTGCTGCTGTTCGTGCTTGGTCTGTTGACCAAGACGGTAACCGCAACGCTGCCGGCGGCTCTACTTGTAATTTTCTGGTGGCAGCGCGGCACGCTTTCATGGCGTCGCGATGTGCTCCCCTTGCTGCCGATGTTTGCGCTCGGCGCAATCGCTGGGCTGTTTACAGCGTGGGTAGAACGCAATCTTATCGGCGCTTCCGGCGAAGCGTTTCGCCTTACGTTCGTGGAACGCAGCCTCATCGCCGGGCGAGCCATCTGGTTTTATGTCGGGAAATTGTTCTGGCCCGCCAATCTCGTTTTCATGTATCCGCGTTGGTCGCCAAATCTGGCGGTGTGTTGGCAATGGCTGTTTCCCCTCGCGGCGCTCGCCGTAACGGGATTGTTGTGGGCATTTCACAAGCGCTGGCGAGCACCTATCGCTGGCTGGCTATTTTTTGTGGGCACCCTGTTTCCGGTATTGGGATTCCTCAACGTGTTCCCATTCATCTATTCGTTTGTAGCCGATCACTTCCAATACCTGGCCGGCCTGGGTGTGATCGTATTTTTTGCGGCTACCGTCGTCACTGTCATTGGCCGCCCAGCAGCAAACAACCGTGGGGCCGGCCAAGTGGCGTGCGGCATATTGGTGCTCGTGCTGGCTGTATTAACATCGAAGCAAACTGCGATGTATGCCAACCTGATCACTCTCTATCGAACTACGATCCAGCGAAACCCGGAGAGTTGGTTTGCGTACAACAATCTCGGCGCTTACCTGGCGACGCAAGATCGCGAAGAAGAATCGGCGCCGCTTTTGGAAGAAGCAATTCGACTACGGCCCGATTACGCCGAAGCGGTAATGAACCTGGGATCGCATTTCGAGAAAACGGGACAAAGCGGGGCGGCTATCGAGATGTACAAGCGAGCCCTCGAGCTGCGACCCGACATGACTTCACCCGAAATCAATTGGGGGAATGTGCTCGTTAGCTTAAAGCGCCCTCAAGAAGCAATCGCTCATTTCCAGGCGGCTTCGCGGATCAATCCCAAAGCTGCGTTGCCGCACTTCAACTTAGCGAACACGCTCCGTGATCTGGGAGATATGCCTGGTGCTGTTGACGAATACAGTGCGGCAATCCATTTACAGTCGGACTTCGTGGAGGCGCATTTCAATCTGGGATTGGTTTTTGCCCAAACAGGACGATTGCCGCAAGCCGTCGACGAATTTCGAACGATACTTACGATCAATCAGAGTTATTTTCCGGCATGGGGGAATTTGATGCACGCGCTTGCTGATTTGAATCGGCCGGATGATGCGGTCGCCGCGGCGAAGCAAGCGATATCAGCCGCCCGCGGCATCGGCAATCCAGAAGCAGCCGTGCAGTTCGAGTCCTGGCTGGAAGACTATCAATCGCACCGTTCCAAGGATGCACATAATCATGGATGACTTTCGATGTCAGCTGAGGCGCGTAATGACGCCAACACTGTCGCTTATTTTTTTTGCGGCAGCATTGAGCGCTTTTGCCGCGGAACATTCGTTACCGGCCGTCGAAGTTAGCAGCAAGTTCGAGGCGGTGGATACGCTTGCATGCGCTGCCGAGTCGAACGACGACGCAGCCGCTTGTATCGCCGGTCTCGCATGGAAGCCCACAGGGTTTGCAGTCGAGCTTCAAACCGCGCAGGCGGGGTGCGGAGACTTCCTCGTCCGGTTTCCGTCGCCGCGACCAATCGGCAACAGCGTTAACGATTCGGTCTCGATGGAATGGTTCGCCGCCCGCGACGGCGAAAAAATCTGCACCGCCCGGCCGATTGTCATCGTGCACGAGTCTGCCCGCAACATGACGGTAGGCCGCCTCATCGCGCGCGGCATCAGCGGTCAGGGACTGCATGCGTTTTTGATTCATCTGCCCGGCTATGGCGACCGGCATGACGCAACTCCGCTTTCCGCGGAGCGCGTGCTGCCATCGCTGCGGGAAGCGATCGCGGATGTTCGCCGCGCACGCGATGCCGTCGCGGCCCTGCCAATGGTCGACCACTCGCGTATCGGCCTGCAGGGCACGAGCTTGGGCGGATTCGTTACTGCGACCGTAGCGGGACTCGATCACGGTTACGATCGAGTGTTCATCGTGCTGGCGGGTGGCGATTTGCAGGAAGTTATCCTTCACGGAGAGCGAGACGCGATTAAAGTGCACGCGAAGCTTACCGCCGCCGGGTTGAGCGATGATCAAATCAAAGAGGCGACGCGGCAGATTGAGCCGTTGCGACTCGCGCACCGCATCCGTCCGGAGTTCACCTGGCTATTCAATGGGAAGTTCGACACGGTCGTACCGCCTCGATGCTCGCTTGCGCTCGCCACCGCGGCCCACCTGCCGGCAGACCATCATGTTGTGTTTCCTGCCGACCACTATTCCGGCATCGTCTATCTGCCGCAGGTGGTCCAACGAATCCGCCAGGAAATGTTGGACGGCGGTGGTAAAACGCCAGCGATCAAAAAAGAGTAGCGGGCGGCACCGATTCCACGGCCCGCGATTTCGAATTTACTTGGTCGCCGGTACGCGTCCCGCAGATTCGCCCGCGAAGAGCGCCGATTCTTTCGGCTCGATAAGCTGCTGGCCGCGCCACACTTCGCTGCGACTCCCGAACCACTCGAAGCAACCGCCCAGGATTCCGGTAAGATCCGGCGTAGCCAGGCCAGTGATCGAAGGGCAAAAGAATTCGGCCGGCGGCTCGATGTTGATCGCACAAATCGAAAGGTCCTGACCGACGCGAATTTTGCGTTCCCAGCAGGCGCGAATTGCGCCGATCGCAGCGGGGCAAGTCGTGGCGACGATCGCCGTGGCATCCGTCCGCCGCTTATCGAGTAGCCGCGACATCAATCGGTAGGCCACGATTGTGGGATCGCTGAACAGCGGCGCGGGATCGTCCCGCAATTCGCCCGCAACGTCGTTTTCATATCGCCAGTGCTTCCAGATATCGATCCGTCGATCGATTTCCGGGTTCCGGTTCTGCGTGTTGATGCAATCGATATCGCGATGCCCCAATTCATATAGATGGTCGAGCACCGCTTCCACGCATTTATCGGAGAACAATCGAATCGACGGCAAACCCTGCGAGGTGAAGTCGCCATCGAGAATCACGACTTTGTTGGACTGAAACGGATCGAGCAACCGCTGCGGAATAACTGGGCCATAGGGGATGACGAAGGTACCGCGTGCTTGCTCGACCGCATCCACGACATTTTTTTCGTCCCAATGAACGAACTGTACGGGCCGCAGCCCAATCCCATGCTTCTCTGCGTAGTCGGAAACTAAACCCCGCAGTTGTGTCAAATAAGTAGAGGGGTACGCGGGGTACAGCAGCACGATATCCGCGAGCTTTGCTTTCTTTGTGTAGCTCGGATGGACTTCGAGCGCGCCGGAGGGACCGCGAATTAAGACTTCCTGGTCGAGCAGCTCCAGCACGGCTCGGCGGGCCGTCATATAGCTGACGCCTGTTTCCTCGGCGATCTTCCTTTCGCCTGGAATGCTGTTGAGCAGGTAATCTCCTTCACGGATCCGCCGCTCGATGACGGACATGACTTCGTTGTATTTGCTCGGTGCTGCCATGGAGGTTAGCGACTGCCTGCTTGGGGAGAAGATTGCTACTTCGGCGAAATGCACGAATTCACGCGTCTTGTGAAAAAAGGCCCGCAAACGCCACCGGTGCCAAGCCGCCTTTTGGGGCCTTGAACCCGGACATCGCAAGAAAAGTGAATAACTTGCTTGACATGCCCTTTACGTAAGGATAGCATAAGTGCTATAGGTTGAACAGATGTAGCGCAAGATTTTGCTGCATCCCTTTTCGAAAACAGGCGCTGCGACATGACGACGTTCCCCGCAGACCGCACGGTCGTACTCGAAAGTCTTACCGAGTTCGTTGGCCGAAACGGTTCGTGCTTGGAGTGAATTAAGCGTTTCGTCGCGTTCCTGTTTGAGATCGGGCGTTCGAATCATCGCGATGTCGCGAAAGAATGATTCGAGCGGTTTTACCGAATAACGGGGCTTCACAATTCATTCAGTGGTTGGTTCAGTTCACACAACTTGGAGAGACTCATGAATCTGACTTTTAGTGCGAAGAGAGCCTCTCGCCTCGCGATCGTTGCGATCATGGCGGCGGGACTTGCGGTTTCCGCTCACGCGGAAACAGTGTTGGTCGACTTCGGAAGCAATGGCTCCTTTCGCGGTGCCAGCGTGCCGAACCCAGACGCCAATGGTCACTACTGGAACAGCCTCACCCCCGGCCCTTTCTTTCCTGGCTTGATTGATATCAACAACACTGCGACAACGGTCGCCCTTGGCTTCGATACGCCTGTCGGCACCGACAGCTTCAATGGTCCGGCTGGCGTTACGTCGTTCCCCAATCCGACACCGGCCGAAATCGCCGCGACCGATATTGATACCGTCGCGCTGGGTGACCTCGGCGTTAAAGAAGCCGCAATCGACTTCGCCGCTTCGCCTGGCGGAGGCGCAGGCAACATTACCCGCTTCCAGATTCAAGGCTTGAACCCAGCCGAGAAATACACACTCAAGCTCTTTGGCTCGCACAAATTCAGCGACAACGATGCGACCACATATTCAGTTTTTACCGACAACACCTATTCCTCGCTGGTAGCCTCGGCCACGCTCAACGTGCAGACGCCGGGTTCGCCCAATTTGCACAACCGCGATACGATCGCCACGATCAGTGGCCTCGCACCGCAAACGAGCAACATTCTGTACGTCCAATTCATCGGTTCTCAAGGTGGCATGGGCTACCTGAATTCGTTTGAGCTGATCGGTTCTCCGGTTCCAGAGCCAACGTCGCTCATGCTCCTGGCGAGCGGCGCGGCCCTGGTCTTCGGTTACCGACGACGCTAATAATTCCTTGCCAAAACACATCACGTCTATTTGCGACCGGCACTTCGGTTTTTATAGATTCGTTAAGGTGGACCACAATGAACGTGATTCGATTTATCAAGCGACATGCCTGTTTGGTCTCCGCAGTTTTGTTACTGGTCGGGCAGGCATCTTTTGTTTGCGCTCAACAAGAGTGGCTAGTCGATTTTGGCAATAATGCCGCTCAATATCGCGGCATTCCCGTTACAAACCCCGATCCTAATGGCCATTACTGGAACAGTATTCAACCGGGCCTACTCGTTTCCAACATGGTCGACAAGAACAACACGACGACAACCCTTCAACTCGGTTGGGACACTCCGGTTGGCACCGATAGTTACAATGGCCCGGCCGGCGATACGAGTTTCGGTACGCCGGCTGACAACGTCGGCTTTACAGACATCGACGCCGCAGCGCTGGGCGATTTGGGTGTCAAAGAGGCCGCATTCGATTTCGCGGCGGGGCCCAGCCTGGCCGATAATCGGGTTCGCTTCGAGTTGCAGAATCTTGATCCAACCAAGAAATACGATCTGACGTTCTACGGCTCGCACAAATACAGCCTCGACGCAACTACTGTCTACTCGGTCTACTCAGACTCCACGTTTGCCACGCAGGTCGCCTCGACCACGCTCCAAGTAATGGACCCCACCAATCCAGTTGCTCACAACAGAGATAAAGTCGCGACGATTACGGGTCTCTCTCCTCAAACCGACAATATCCTATTCCTGCAATTTGTTGGCATGACCGGGCACGAAGGGTATCTCAATTCGATGGAGATCGTCGCTGAAGCCGCCGCGGCTGGTGTGACGGGTGACTACAACAACAATGGAAAGGTCGACGCAGCCGACTACGTAATTTGGCGCAACAGTGTAGGTACAACCACCGTGCTGCCAAACGATCCAGTCGGAGGCATGATCGGAGACGCGCAATACAACAATTGGCGCAGCCATTTCAACCAAACTCCAGGCGCGGGCAGCGGCCTGGGAGCGACGGCGGTACCGGAACCTGCGTCGCTGTCGCTGATTGTATTTGGCCTGTTGGGTTTGATCTCGTCGTCTCGCCGTCCGCGCTAACGCCGACGAAACGAATTGAAGCCGTGGAGTTCTGAGCACTGTAGAAGGAGCAAACCGATGAACGCTTTTCGTCGGCATTTCAGAGCATTGAGGAATGGCTTCACGCTGGTTGAGCTGCTGGTGGTCATCGCGATCATCGGCATCTTGGTGGCTCTTTTGTTGCCCGCGATTCAAGCGGCCCGCGAAGCCGCTCGGCGCGGTAGCTGCGCAAACAACCTGAAAAACCTGGGTCTCGCCGCGCTAAATCATCACGATGTGATGAAGCACTTTCCGATTAGCTATGGCGGTCCTTACACAGGCGAGGCGCCTCCCAGCGTGCCACAATACGGCCCTGGTTGGATCTATAGCGCTCTTCCACAACTTGAAGAACAAGCGCTTTACGACCAATTCAAAGCCGGCGGTGCGTTCACAGGCCACATGCGACAAGGTGGGGATGGACTCAACACCACGGGCATCGGTATCTACTCTGTGACAAATGGCGTCTCTTGCCCTTTGCTCATGCAAACGCAGTTGAAGGTGCTTCAGTGTCCGTCTGACGGAACGGATCGCATCCGCAATGACCAGGCCGAATGGAATACGGACACCGGCGGCAGTGCCGCGGTTCCGGTCGCGGTCACGAACTACAAGGGCGTGCTGGACGATACGTATCTCGGCCAACTCTTCGGTGCGGACGCGAACGCCGGCAATACAGGTACAGGCATTACATATCCGAGCGGCGTTTACAAAGAACCCGGTAATCCGACCATCCAGGCGGGGGACAACGACTGCCACAACAATCTTCGTTGCCGGGGATTTTTCTTTCGCCAATCGTGGCAGCGACCCGTGAAAATTGGCAGCGTGACCGACGGCACCAGCCACACGTTCATGATAGGCGAAAGCCTCCCCGAATACGATAATCACTCCGCCGCGCTCTACGCCAACGGCGATTGGTGTAGTTGCAACCTTCAATTGAACTACCTTCTTAGCCTTCCTCCGCCGGACGACAATCAAAAGAAATTCTGGTGGAATTACCAAGGCTTTCGCAGTCGACACCCGGGCGGCGGGCAGTTCTGCCTGGCGGATGGGTCCGTCCGCTATGTTGCCGAGAGCATGGACTTCCAGACGTACCGCGTGGCTTGCACCCGAAACGGCGGCGAACCGCTGTCGCTAGACCAGTAGCCCTTGCTGAGATCGCGATGCAGGCTGAAATCCATCCCTCCCTGTTCGCGTTCAGCTTTTGGTTGTCCATTGCGACCGTTTCGCTGCTAAGCACCGGTTGCGAGCGTCAACCCACCACGGTTACTGGCAACATTACGCTCGACCATAAGCGTCCGACCATTACGTCCGATATGCGCGGCACCATCTCGTTTCAGCCGCAGAATGGCCAGGGCGCGATCGCCACGGGTTTACTTAGCTCTACGGGCGCGTACGAGGTATCCGCCGGCAGTTCATCTGAAGTTTCGCCAGGAAAGTACGACGTCGCAATTTCGATCGTCAAGCTCGTGGCGAAATCCGAGGCCCGCGAACAAGGTGCAAAACGCGTTACTGCCGCGAAGTATAACTCAGCGCAATCCTCCGGGCTTACGGTGGATGTTCACCCAGGTCCCAATGTGCTCGACTTCGATGTTTCCTCAAGCGAGGAGTCATCGAACACCTCTGCAGATTCGCACACGCAAGCTGAGGATTCAAACAATAATGAGTCGGCGGCTGAAACAGGCGCTAAACCGTAATCATTCAGGAAGTCATGCCGTTGTTGGGAGCATTGAAGATCATGCCATCACTTTTTGGTCGCCCACCGAGTCAGGCATCTATCGCGCCGTGCGTAAAGTTGGTCGCGGCGTCGCTGCTCCTCGCCGCGGTTGGCGGTTGCGGCAACGGCTTGGCGCGCGTTTCCGGCCAAGTGACGCTCGATGGTCAGCCACTGCGCGCCGATAGTGATACGCGCATCACTGTGCAATTCCAGCCAGCCAGCGGCACGGGACCTTCCGGCGTCGGGCTGGTTGATCAGAACGGCAGCTATTCGCTGAGCACCGGTTCGCAAAATGGCCTTCCGCCCGGTGATTACGTCGTCGCGTGTTCCGCCAGCCAGTTGGTAAAAGTTGCCGGCTCAAATGTGGCGCAGGGGGCTCGCCGCATCACCGATCCGAAATACGACAACCCAGCCTCATCTGGCCTGAAGTTCACGGTGCAGTCTGGCAAGAATGAGTTCAACATTCCGCTCCAGAGTTCGCCGAAAACCGCCTCTAAACCGAGCACTTAGTTGTAATCGGCTGCTAAAATACGTAATGGAACACCGCCGTTTGGCCACGTTATCGTGCTGGCCGGCGTCGATCGAATGAGGCACTTTATGCGGGCGACTCGTCACAACTCCCTGTTCGCAGTCGCCGCTGCGCTTATCATCACGACGCCGCTCTTCGGCCAATCCGTCGCCGTCACGAAGACAAATCCTACCAAGGTTTACATGCACTACATGCCTTGGTTCCAAACCCCGAGCAGCCAAGGCGGCACAGGTGGTTCGAATTGGGGCTACCACTGGAAGATGAATACGCAGAATCCGAACGTCGTCGATGCCACCGGAAAACGCCAGATCGCGTCGCACTATTATCCGATGATCGGGCCCTATGATTCGACCGACCCGAACGTCCTCGAATACCACATGCTGCTCATGAAGTACTCGGGCATCGATGGCGTGATGATCGACTGGTACGGCCAGCAAGGCTCGAACGGCGATGTGGGATCGCTGCTGACGGCGTCGAATGCAATCGCCGATAAAACCGGCCAATTCGGACTTGGCGTAGGCGTCGTGCTGGAGGACCGCTTCGCGCAAAGCGTTAGCCAAGAGCAAACCAACATGGTCTATCTGAAGGACCACTACTTTAATCGATCGAACTACATTAAGTACGGACCAAGCAATAGTCCATTGATGTACAACTTCGGGCCGATTACGTTCCAAACGCCTTCGCAATGGAGCCAAATTCTGCCCTCGACTGGAACGGACCCGGAGTTTTTGACGTTGCCGTATCAATCGAACGAAGCCGGAACAAACGCCGATGGCGAATTCGCCTGGCCTTACCAAGATCCAAATACGAGCGATCACCTTTCGGTTCTGCGCTCGTTTTACACGACACAAGCCAGCAGCCTAAAGAACAGCGGCAAAATCGCGGCGGGCGTCGCCTATCCCGGTTTCAATGATTTCTACGCTCAAGGCGGCGCGGGCAATACGCTTTTCTACGTTCCTGAAAACGGTGGCCAGACCCTCACGGACACCCTCAATTTGTACAACACTTATAGCTCGAATCTGAGCATGCTTCAGCTTGCCACGTTCAACGACTTCGGCGAGGGCACTCAGTTCGAGCCCACCGTGGAAGACGGTTTTCGTTCGCTCAATCAAATCCAGCAATTCACCGGCGTGTCATATGGCACCGCCGAGTTGCAATTTATTTACGAGCTCTATCTCGCGCGTAAAAAATACGCGGGTAAGACCGCGATCCAAACTCAGCTCGACCAGGTTTCGAACGATCTCGATTCGCTAGACGTTACGGGCGCAGAAGCGCTCTTCAGCACGGTGGCGCCGGCGGGCGATTACGACGGGAACGGCGTCGTCGATGCCAACGACTACGCAGTGTGGCGTGCCAACTTCGGCAAGCAAACGATCATCCACGGCAGCGGCTCCGACGGCAACTACGATGGCACCATCGACATGGCCGACTACATCATTTGGCGAGACAGCATGACGTCTAGCGCGGCAGGCGCGTTGGCCGGAAGTTCCGTGCCTGAACCGTCGATGGCCGCCCTCGCTGCGGTCGCCGCGATTTTCTTCTGCACTGGCGGCTCACGCCGAACTCGCGTCTCGTCACGCTGAGCCGGCTCGTTCTGGGCTAGCGTCAGCCGTTTGGCCGTACTAACCTAATCGCACGGGCATTCTACCGCTCGCTTTGCGCTTCAGAGCCCGGAACTCGAGAACATCGTCATGGCGTCACTGGCCGTCATCATTTAGCTGACTATGGACGACCCAAGCCCTGCCGGTTCGGCCACGCCAAATGCTTCCTCGGGAGCGCTCCTGGCCCGGCTCTCGGCAATGATGTTCCTGCAATACTGGCCGTTGGGCACGTGGGGCGTTACGTTCGGCTCGTACATCGCCGCCAATACCGGCGAGCGCGGCTCGCATGTTTTTTCCGCGGGCTTTGTGGGCTACAGCACCGCCGCCGGCGCGATTGGCAGTATTCTCTCGCCGGTGTTGATCGGCTTTCTCAGCGATCGGTACATTGCATCCCAACGATTGGTCATGCTTCTGCATGCCGGCTGCGCGCTAGCGGCCTGGCAAATGTCTCAAACGCATTCGCAAACGGCGTTCTTTATATGGCTGCTCTTTT
>JABDGM010000023.1 GCA_013286045.1 Planctomycetota bacterium
AGCAAGTCCCCAGGCTTCGGCGGATAGGCGGCGATTTTTACTGGTTCGCAGTTCGGTTTCCACACCACAAGCGCGGCGAGGTCCCAGTCCTGATCCACCTTGAGCGGCGTGGCATGCGAGTGGAAGCCATCCGGAAAGACGACATCCACCATACCGGCTGCGTCTCGAACGACGTGCCAATTGGTAACGACTAATCCGCGATTCTCATGAACACCCACGAGCGTGCCGCTGCCGAAAGCGGTGGCGCCATCTTCAGGCACAATGATTCGGGCCACCGATGCGTGCGGAGTGACATCGCCCGGGAGCGAATCGTAAATTGGCGGATGACTTTCGCCGAGCAACGACGAAAACAGCGAAGCCTGGGCCGGCACGCTCAATGCGGCCGCAATGCAGCACGCCCACAGCACTCGTCGAAGCACGAAGGCCATCGTCGGAAACCGATCGGCGATAGATTGATTCAGATGGGAGCCCGCAGCGCGAGCGAGGGGCGAAGCGCACGACCCTTGCTTGCGCTGCGGGCTCCGAAAGTGGTTGTTAGTTAAGCGCCGGCGTCAACTTACGCGCGGTCGCCAGTTTGTATGACGATCTCGCTCATTATCGAGAATCATCTGCAGCAACCGCTTGCGAAGTCGATTACGCTCGACTTCGCGGTCGCTGGCGAGCGCGATTCCGACGTCACGGCCGCGGATCTCGGGGCGACTAAGTCGCATCGACATCGTCGCGACTCTCGCCGTCGCAAGGCGTGGAAATAGTTTGACAGAACTTTTGGGTGTACTAAGTTTTTTGCTGCGAAGCATGGGGGTCTCCTTCGCTATGCTGCGATGGGCCGGCCACCCTTCAAATCCTCGTCTCTCGGCGGAAAGTTGCAGCCGGCGTTGTAACAATCTTTAAGCCTCTGCAATTCGGCACGGAAGGCGCGCTCGGCTAACTTGGTGAGCGTCAGCCGGAGAGGAAAGCCGCCCAGGTGGGCAACTGCGTCTCGGGCTTCCTCCAGTAAATCCTGCGGCACGTACAAGGTTGCACGAACCTTGGGCGATGCGGCGGGGAATTCACCAGACATGGTTGGCTCTCCACGTTCGAACAAGCGTGGGAAGGTACGGCAGGCAAGTGGTGGGAGACGTCCTTGCCAGAGAGGGCCGGGCCATCGTGGCCCGGTACGGTGCACTGCCGACCAGCTCGCAGAATCTCGGTCAGCAAATGCGTGGGCCAACGTTCGCGGGAAGCTGTCGCAACTTCAACAGGCGTCCGGCGGCACTTCGGCCTATTGGTTTCATCGACCAATGTTTCACGGAGGATCAAACGTCTGACGTTTCGCGGCAAGAAAGCCGCGATTGGAATAAGCGGTCGGGCACGCAGCATTGCCGTGGCCGTTACCAGTTACCAAGCGGACTTAGCAACTACGGCTCGCATGATCGAGAATCGCGGCAATAATGCCTTCACTCGTATAGCTTTTGGCGACGACGGCGGCCGGATAGCCGGCTTCTGCCAGCACTTCGGCCGTAAGCGGACTAATCGCCGCGAGCTTAGTTTTGCTCAGCGCGTTGCCAAAGAGGCTCACGAGGCTGCGCGCGATTGCGGAACTTGTGACGGTTGTGAAGTCGATTTTGCCAGCTGCCAATGCTGCGATGATTGCCTCGTCGGCGTCGCTAACGTCGCGGCTTTCATAGACAACTACTTGCTCGATACTCGCACCGGCCGCAGAAAGCATCTCGCTCAGCACTTCGCGGCCGCGGCTGGCTCGAAGAAGCAACACTCGCTTGCCTTTGGCTTGTGGCCCTAACGCTTCGGCCAACGCTTCTGCTCGATATTCGTCCGGTTGAATGTCCGCTACGAGATGAAACTCGGCGAGAGCTTCCGCCGTCGCCGGGCCAATTGCGGCGAGTCGCGCGCTTGCCAAGCGCCGAGCATCAAATCCGCGCGCGAGCAATCGCTGCATGAAAAAATGAACGCCGTTGCCGCTTGAGAAGACGAGCCAGTCGAACTCGCGAAGGCGATCTATCGCAGCGTCTACTTTCGACCAATCGTCCGGCGGTGCGATTTCAATTGCCGGTTGGTACAAGACGTCCGCACCAAGACTGCGAAGTCTCGTGGCTAAATCATCTGCCTGGTGCTCGGGACGAGTCACGAGAATGGTTATCCCGAATAGCGGCCGCGTGTTGAACCAATTTGTAGCGCGATACTCGCCGGCGACTTCGCCCACAATTACCACTGCCGGCGGCCGTAGCTTCTGTTGGGACAGCACATGCGGCAACTCGCCCAGCGAGGTGCAAATCGTTTGCTGGTCTGGAAGCGATGCCCGCCGCACAATCGCCACCGGCGTTTTGGGCGACTTGCCGTGCGCGACAAGAGTACGGCTCCAAGTCGGGGCGGTTGTAATGCCCATGTAAAAGACGAGCGTGCCGGGAAACTTTGCGATGGACTCGTAATCGAGCGCTTCAGACGCCAGTTTTTGATCCTGCTCCTGCCCCGTAATGAACGCGACGCACGACGCCGAATCCCGATCTGTCAGCGGAATGCCCGCATAGCTGCTTGCTGCCGACGCAGCCGTCACGCCGGGGACAATTTCGTATGGAATATCGGCAGCTTCCAACGCTGCGATTTCTTCCGCCAATCGGGCGAAAACGGCTGGGTCGCCACCCTTCAAACGCACCACGTTTCGGCCGTCGGAGGCAGTCTGTACCATCGACTCGCAAATTTCGGTCTGAGACAGGAGACGACCATGGCCGTGACGGCCTAAACAAATGAGCTCCGCACTTGGCTGCACATGCGACAGCAATTCAGGCGAAGCAAGGTAGTCGTACAACACGACGTCCGCCAAACTCAAGCACTCGGCGCCGCGCAGCGTCAACAGTCCAGGGTCACCGGGACCTGCTCCGACAAGATAGACTATGCCGAGTTTTTTACTCATGACGCCTCGCGCCGAACTACTTTGGACCTTTTAACTTACGTTAATCCATTACTTTGTGCGAAGAAAGGCACGTGGTAGAATGGAGTCGTCGCAGGGGGATGCGACCTTCAAGGGGCCAAGCGGAATGTCAGGACAGCAGCCATCACGATCGAGCCGTACGTTTTTACCGCCGATCACGGCGGCCGTGCGCCAGCGGTTGCAGGCTGTTTTCGAGCACGGACAGCGCTCCGCCGAAAAGGCCGACTACGATTACGCGTACGACCTGTTCACGCAATGTCTGGTCGAAGATCCCGCCAATCTGATTTATCTGCAACACTTCCTGGGAAATCTCGCCCAGAAGTACGGCAACAATAAGAAGGGCGCTCGCTTCGCCGCGCTAAAAAGCAAGGGCTCGCGAATGTCGCTGAACAAGGCTGCCAGCAAGGGACAGTGGCGCGAAGCATTCACTGCGGCCTGCGAGGCACTGAAACCGAATCCTTGGGAAACGTCTACGCTTCTGGATGTCGCCGACGCCTACGAGCAAATCGGAAGCGATGAATGCCAGCTCTTCATTCTTCGATGGGCGCTCGATGCGACGCCGAAAGATGTGACCGTCAACCGTAAGGCGGCGGAAATACTCTCACGACTTGGCCAGTTCGATCAGGCAATCAGCTGCTGGCGACGCGTCGAGCAAGCCAAGCCCGGCGACGAAGAAGCCGGCAAAGCGATTTCAAAACTGAGCGTGGAGCAGACGATTCAAAAAGGAGGCTACAACCAGGAGCTTCTTCAAGGGACGGCGGCCGAATTCGAAGAACGCGAGGCCGCCGTGCGCGATCGGGTTACCCAAAGTCGCTCGGAGTCAGCAAAAGCGACGGCAAAGATCGAGTCCGATAAAGCGGCAAGCGGACGAGAAAAGGAGCTCCTCGCAGCCATCGAGAGTCAGCCCTCCGTAGTCGCCAACTACTTGGAGCTGGCCGACGTCTTCAATGCTCAGAATCGATTGCGCGAGGCGTCGGATATCCTGACGCGGGCCCTCGCCGTGAGTGGTGGCGGTGATTTGTTCGTTCGCGAGAAATTGGAAGACGCGCACGTGCGGCGTGCTCAAAGTCAGGTTGCAGTCGCGCAAAAACGTGCCGAGCAGGATAAGTCCGAAGAATCGAACGAGCTCGCCAAGCGAATGGCGGCGCAAGCCAATCAAGCGGAGTTAGAGGTTTACGCCGCCCGCGCCGCGCGCAATCCCGGTAATTCGATTCTGCAATATGAGTTAGGGCTCCGCTGCAAGAAGGCGGGTAAATTCAAAGAGGCGATCCAAGCGTTTCAAGCAGCTCGCGATGAAAGCCGGCAAAAAGCGATGGTGCAGCTTCACCTGGGCGAGTCTTTTCAGCACATTCGGCAGTTCAAGCTCGCGCTTTCGAGCTATGAGGCGGCCCTTCAAGCGGCCGATGACTTCCAGACAGACACCAAAAAACTCGCACTTTACCGGGCCGGCGTATTGGCAGCCGAATTGGATGACCGCGAGAAAGCGGAAAAATACCTTACCCAGCTCGCCGGAATGGATTTCGGTTACCGCGACGTGGCCGAACGGCTAGACAAGCTGGCCGAGTTACGCGATAGTGTGTGATTCCTAGTTTTCCACGTTTTCAGTTTATCGCACCTCGCCATGCCCAATACAGCCAGTGCCAAGAAGCGCATGCGGCAGGATTCGGTCCGCCGCCTTCGTAACCGCGCCACGAAGTCCACTCTCCGGTCGCAATTGAAAAAGGTTCGCGCGGCCATCGCCGACAAGAAGCTCGACGAGAGCCAAGCCGAGTTCAAGACGCTCGTGAAGAAGCTCGATCGGGCCGCAACCGCGAACGTTATCCACGCGAATGCCGCCGCCCGCACGAAGTCGCGCCTCTCGGCTGCGATCAAGGCGCTCAAAACCAAGTAGCTGCTGACGACGGCGAATTTTCGCGGTCGTAATCGCTTTCGGCGCTACCACTCAATTTTCTGCGCGTCGAATATCGGACCTTCGACACAAGTTCGCTTGTAGTCCCACCCGCCGTCCGGCTGGCGCACTTTCGTCACGCAGCTAAAGCAGATGCCGACGCCACAGGCCATAGGCGTTTCAAGGGAAACGAAGCATCCAGTGTTGTTTCGCCCGCACAGTTCGGCGACCGCGTGCATCATGGCTTCGGGACCGCAGCACATTACGACGCAGTCGGAGCCGGCGGTTTCATCGAGCAGATCTCTCAATACTTCGGTCACGAAACCGCGACGCCCGACAGAGCCATCGTCACTCGCAAGTCGAACGTCGATTCCAGCGGATTCGAAGTCCGGCACACCGGCTAAGTAATCCGCCGTTCGCACGCCATAGCAGAGCGTGATTTGGGCAGCGTGTGAGCCGACGCGCGCCGGTTGGCCGTATCGGCGTTGCCCAGAGAACTCCTTGCCGAGCGCCAGAAATGGCGTCTGCCCGATGCCGCCGGCGACCATGATCAGGTGCTTTGTGGTAATCGCCGGAAATCCGTTTCCCAACGGCCCCCAAACATCGAGCTCGTCACCCGCGGTCAGCTCAACGAGTCGACTCGTCATTTTGCCCAACCGTAAATAAACCACATCGATCATCGATAGCTCGCCGCTTGCATCGTCGACCGTGTCGTACAAGGCGAGCGGCCGCCCCAGCAACGGGTCATTCATGCCGGCTATCCGCAGCATGAGAAACTGCCCCGGCAGGATTCGACGTGCGATCTCCGGGCAGAAAAATCGGATCCGATACGTGTCGCGCGCCAGCCGCACGTTTTCGACGACTCTGACTCTCGCCTGACCGGCACGGTCGGCATAGTAGTCGGCATGGAGCGGGTTACGATCGATCATTTCGGTCTTCGACAAAGGGCGCTTCTAGGAGGGCTGCCGAAGATTCTGCCACATAAAACGCGGCGATCACAGTGTCAAAACGAGATCAATCGAGCGGCAATTAGCCGCCGATCACGGTGCGCTTGTCCGCCGGTGCTCTCACCGGCGCAGGCTTACCCTTTTTTGCCTTTGATTCGCCGCTGGTATGCGGGCGTGGCTCGGGGCGAGATTTGTCACCGCCACCGGCCACCACTTTCTGCAAAGCTTGGATCTCTAACTTCGTCAAAGGACGCACGGCGCCCGTCGGCAATTCGCCCAAACGCACTGGACCCACCGCGACCCGTTTCAGCCGTTGCACTTTATGACCGACTCGCGCTAACAGCCGGCGAACTTCTCGGTTGCGGCCTTCGTCGAGAATCATTTCCAAAATCGTCGACTGCTTGCGTGGGCTCTTAATCCGCACATGCTTCACTTTCGCAAAACCTTCCGCCAAATGTACGCCGCGCTGCAGCTTGGAAATAACCTCCGGCGCCACATGGCCTGCCACCTGCACGTGGTAGACCTTCTCAACTCCATGCCGCGGGTGCGTCAAGCCGTTCGCAAGTTCACCGTCATTGGTGACTAGAATGAGCCCTTCCGATTCCATATCGAGTCTGCCAACGCAGAATGTCCGCGAAGTATTCGGAGGCAGTAAGTCGGTGACCCGCTGACGGCCTGCCGGATCTCGCGCGGTGCACACGATCCCAGTCGGTTTATTCACGGCAAAGTATATCGGCTTCGGACGACCAAGCGGCTCGCCGTCGACTCGCACCTCTTGCTCCATCAGATCAACGCGAGTTCCAAGCTCGGTGACAACTTGGCGGTCGATTTCAACGCGCCCTTCGCGAATCAGCTCTTCGCATTCTCTGCGGCTCGCGATCCCCGCCTGAGCCAATACTTTCTGCAGTCGCTCGCCCGCCTCCGAATTCACTGACGGGCTAGCCGGTTTCGGGGCACGCTTAGTTTTTCCGCGCACGGAAGGCCCGCGCAGTGGAGGTTTCGACTTGGCACGGTGATTTTTCGGTGAGCGCATATCACCATGATAAGTGGCGCACACATGGAATCACAGGGGCGCAAACGTATTGCTTTCAATACGGCGCGCGTTGCTGTGCTGGAAATCCCGCGGGTTGAGCAACGCTGGGGTAAGACGTCACCGCTGGAGGGACGGGCGGAATTGAGTAGGACGGCGCAACGACCGGAGTTGTCGAGGTAACGATCGGAGGTGCCGCCGCGGGCAGCGCCATGCCAGGCTGCGGCGGTGCCACCGCAATCGGAGAGGACAGCACCGGAGGAGCAACAACGGCTGCTCCAGGAGCCGGAATGGGGGTCATCGTAGCTACAGCCGGAGATTTCAATAGGGCTCGTTCCTCTTCGGTTAGCGATTGCTGATATGCGAGCGGTCGCCCGCCCACGACCTCAGGTCCCACGTCGTTCAGTACATACGGATCATGTCGATTATACTGCCCACGTTGAACCGCTTCCGGGCCCGGATGCGCGAAGTTCGGAAGCTGAATCGTGCTCAAACCTTGGGGAGAACAGCCCGCAGCTGTCGCGGCCAATACGGCGGCAAACTTCTTAAGGTGGTCGAGCAAAATTTGCATCGCGACGATCCGATAGGATTGGCTGCGTGGAAAGCGTCGCAGATTATAGAAAGCTATCGGCCAACGACCAAGCGCGGTTCGCACCTCAAAATTAAGGCAGATACATGTCCAACACCGTCGCCCCGCCCTGCCCCGCGATCGAGACACCGCTGGCAGACGCGGGAATGAGAATCGTGTCGCCCCGTCCGAGCGAGTCGGTGCACTCGGGCGATTGCACCGACATGTTTCCTTTGATAACCGCCAAGATGTGAAACCGATCGTCGCCGGGCATCGCTTGTTTGCCATTCACGTGACGTCGATCGAGAATAAACTTGTCGCAGCTTATGAGGCGCTCAACGCCGGACGACTTCGTAACGGCAGGAGCGACCGGGTTTACCGGTCCACGCGCGAAGTCGATCGTATCGAGCGCCTGCTGAATGTGTAGTTCCCGCGGCTTTCCATCGCGATCCACGCGATTCCAATCAAACAGCCGATAGGTCGTATCGCTCGACTGCTGGATTTCAGCGACGAGTAATCCAGCTCCCAGCGCGTGACACGTCCCCGCTTCGATCAAAATGCAGTCGCCCACACGCGGCTCGAATTCGTGTAGACACTCATCACATTTGCCGCGCGCCAATGCGCTCTCCAACGTCTGCCGATCGACACCTTGCTTCAAACCCGCGTAAACCTTGCTACCGGGTGCGGCGGCCAAAATCACCCAGGCTTCCGTCTTGCCGAGATCCGGCGGATCGAGCTTTGCCCCCTGCTCGTCGTTCGGGTGAACCTGCACTGATAGAGTTTTCTGGCAATCTAAGAACTTGAACAACAGTGGGAACTGCTTCGGCGAGTTATGGCTTCCAAATATATCGTTGCTACGCAAGCTCACTAGTTGATGAAGCGACTGACCCGCGAGCGGCCCGTCTGCCACGATGCTTTGGTCCGCGCCATGATCGACAATTTCCCAACTCTCCGCAGCGCGCTCCATGCTACCCAATGGCTTACCGAGTTCCGTCGCCAAATGACGGCCGCCCCAGATGTAATCGCGCAAAATCGGCTTGAATCGCAATGGCGGCAAAACAGTCATAGTACCCACGGTAAAGATACTTCGAGCGAAATAAAATCAGCTTCCCAGATCGCGAAAGAAACTTACCCGGCGACGTATTCTATCACCGGGTCGCAGCATCGCGGGAGTGCGACCATCCGCCTCGCGTTGTCCAACCTAGCCATCGTGGTTATCATCGAAATTGCGGATCATTTCGTGATTTTTCGCCACCTTCCCCCCTACCTTCTCCCTCCTCTGCGCGTGCACCGCCAACACAACGAAGACCTGTTCGAACACACCAAGATGACGTTCGGCGAGCATCTCGACGAACTTCGCGTGGCGTTATTCAAATCAGTATTTGCGTTGGTGATCGGCGTTCTCATCGCGCTAACATTCGCCGGCAAAGTTGTCGAATACGTGCAGACGCCGCTCAAGGCCGCGCTCGAGAACTACTACGTGCGCGTCGATAACAACAAGCTGCGTCAGAACTACATCAAGGATGCGGAAGCGGGCAGACCGAGTCCCGGCGACGCCGACGCCGCCGCCAAGGCATTCGCCAAAGAGCGCTTGATTCCTGAGGAGCACTGGATTCTTCCGGCCGAAATCGCCGCCATTTTGAAACGCATCGCGCCCGGCGCCGTGAACGAATCTGCACTTCCGAAATCCAAGCCCGAGGAAGAAGTTACGCGTGACAGCCTTGTAAAAATTCCCATGTATCATCACGTAGAAGACGACCCCCGCGTGCGAATTATCGGTCTCCGCGTCGAGGAGCCTTTCGTCGTTTACATCAAGGCCGCGATCGTCGTCGGCATTATCTTGTCGAGTCCGTTCGTGTTTTATTTTCTTTGGAGTTTCGTCGCTTCAGGCTTGTATCCACACGAGCAGCGATACGTCCAAATCTTTTTGCCATTCAGCATGGGCTTGTTCTTAGCCGGCGCGGCGTTGGCGTTCTTTGTTGTGTTCAAGTTCGTGTTAGCTTTTCTGTTTACGTTCTACGATTGGATGGGCATCGATCCCGACCCGCGAATCACCGACTGGCTCACATTCGTTTTGATTCTGCCACTCGGTTTCGGCATTAGCTTTCAGTTGCCGCTCGTGATGCTATTTCTGGAGCGGATCGGTGTCTTTACCATCGCCTTGTATCTGAGCAACTGGCGCGTGTCTGTTCTGGTGATCAGCTTCATCGCGGCCATCCTCGCCCCGGCCGATCCCTACAGCATGATGCTGATGGTCGCCCCGCTCGTGGGGCTCTACTTTTTTGGCATCATGCTTTGCAAATGGATGCCACGGCGAGGCGCGCCGTTCGGAAGCGGAATCAGTTAGTCGGAAAACTCGCTGGAACAGGCATCCGAGACCGAAGACCATGCTTTCCAGATGGCGTCGTGAAACCTTTCGCCGCGAGTGTGAGATCGCGACAATTCTTCCTCGCTTGCCGCCGCTAGAGAGTTGTATTGAGTCGCGATTGTTGGTCCTGGTCGGGTTACAAGGTCGAGTATCGCAAGGTCTTTAGATCTAACAGCGTCGCCGGAAAGCGCGTTCGCTGCAAGCGCCTTGTTATGCGAAGAGCCCATCGCGACCGGTGTTACCGGTAATCGCACCAACGTCGTCGGTGATGCCGGTGATGCCGCGATCAGATCCACATCAGGCGATGAAGAGGCCCCAGCGCCTCCCGTCAAACCGAAGTTCGAACGCCAAACTCCGTAATCCGCCGCGTCGACCTTGCCACTGCCGTCGCCGTCGGCGCCGGAATGAGCCGCAACGCTCGCCCCAAGCGTCGCTCGCCACAACACGTAGTCTGCCGCATCGACAACATGATTGGCGTTATAGTCTCCCGTGTGCGGTGTCCCCGTCACGGACTGCATCTCGACGGCGCCAATATCCGCAGCGCCCCCGACGACGCGAGCATAGGAGGCACCGCGCTGGTCGACAGCAAGGTTTTGCGGATTGCTGCCAAGATTGAGCGCCGGACTTCCCGCGAGCAGCCCATGCGTCCACGTCGGGCCGCCGTTATCGCCGAGTGGGGCCAACAAAGGATCGTCAGTCGATACCGTGATGAATTGATAATCGCCTTGCGTGCGAATCAAGTTGTTACCACCCGTCACGGTCAATTGGCTGCCGTCATCGGCTGCAGTCAGGAAATCGCGAGCTTGAATCGGAGCATCACTTTGCGCGATGATCGAGCTCCAGATATCGGCCGACGCCGACCCATTCTGCTGCGCAATGAGGTAAACGCCGCGCCCTGTCGAAGCCGTGCTATCGGTGATTGTGCTGTTATAAATGTCGAGTGACCCATTTCGAACATAAATAGCACCACCGAAGCTGCTCGGCACTGTCGATCCTACGCCGCTCTGGGCGATACTTCCTGAGATCGTCGCATCCGTGACGATCACTGAGCCGCCGTCGCTATAGATTGCACCGCCGCGACCCGAGCCGCTGCTCGCGCCGCTCCCACCATTTCCGCCAGTGGCTTGATTTCCATACAGAGTGCTCGAAACGATTCGCAACGTCCCCTGGTTGTAGATGGCTCCGCCGCGTCCTTCGCCGCCCACTTCGCCGGCAGCCACGCCGTTCGCACCACGAACGACGCCGCCTGTGACGGAAACGGAGTCCAGATCCAAATCACCCGTCGAAGTTACATAAAACAGTCGCATCGCGTCGACCGCGCTATTGCGGGCAATTGTAATGCCCTTCGCATTGCCGTGGATCGTGATGGTCGATGAAACCAACAGCGCCGAGGCCCCCACTGAATTGTCATCTGCAATGGAGAGATTAATTGTGCCCTGAAGAGTGGCCGCGAATTCGATCGTATCAGCGCCCGGCGTGTGGTTGGCATCGTAGATAGCCTGGCGTAATGTGCCCGGCGCGGCGCCTGGAAAAGCTACGGGGCCATCGCTCAGGTTCGACACCGTGAAGACCGCAAGTACACGGCGATCTTCGAGTCGCTCGAATCGCAAGGCCCGGCCGAAGCGGTGTGGCGGCTGTTCAATTCGCATCGGCGAATTCCTCCGCGAGCAATGTGGAAATAGAACGTCTGGGAAAAGTGGGAAGCAGGCATCATAACCGCTGATACACAAAAAACAATCAGGGGGGGTCGAAAAGCGAACGATCCGCTTGTCGAGACCTTCTGTCTCAAAGAAACGTGGGTTCGGGCTGCCCCGCGGAAATGGCCAGATGCGGCCTACACGTGAATTCGAGCAGATATCTAGCGCCACCGCGCCGCGCAAAACTCCTACTGCTCGAGCCGGCAGTAAGATCTAAGGCGTATCGCTTGTCACTTCACCGCCGCGAACCGTCGCCATGTTTTTAAAAAGCTGCACGTCGACGTTGTCCGAAATGGAAACGACACTCCCATCGACATGCGCGAACAGCGTGACACCCGGGTGAAAGCTGCCGAATGGCAGGTAATTAAAAGCAGTATCAATACGCGATATGCAGGTGTTCGGGCCAGTTGCGACGACCCTCGCATGGTAGAAGGCATCTGCGTTGCTATTGATGTACCACGGACGGACGCTCGTGTAGATCAACAGTGGCTCTGGATAAACCTGCAAGATGCAATCGCGGTGCACGTACTCGCCAATCAAGAACGAGTTGCTCTGGCCATCGGTAATTTGGCTGAGCTTGCGACGTTCACCGACTATTTGGTCGAGTCCCTGAACTCTTGCCTGCGCGACAAAAAAGGCGCCGTTGTCCGGAACATCGCCGAAATTCGGTGACGCGATCATTTTCGTTTGGTCGAGCACTGGGTCATTTGGATCTTTACTTTGGGGAGTGCCCGCCACTCCGGCGTACGTACACACCGCACCGTTTTCATACTCATATCCCGTGGGCGCATTGCTAAATACGCGCTCGTATTGCCAGTCAGGGCAAATATAAGCATCGATTACGATATCTCGGGCTGGATCGTCGGTGTAATTCTTCTTGGGTGCAACCCAATAGTTAAAATTGACCTGGTTGTACACGGCGTCCTCTTCCATGTACTTCAGCATGTCGGTCATCAAACCTTCTTTGACCGCGCCCGCCCCGCCTTTGATTTGATCGGGGGTTCGTGCGAGTCCCATCGGCAGCGCCTTGTAAACTCCCGCGTAATTCTGGCATGCCAGCCCCATTTGCTTGAGGTTGTTCGTGCACTTGATGCGTCGCGACGCTTCGCGCGCCGCCTGAACCGCCGGAAGCAACAGCGCGACCAGAATGCCGATAATCGCGATCACGACGAGTAACTCGACCAGCGTGAAGCCAACGAGCGGGCGACGATGCCAACGACTACTGTTCATGTCGACATTTCCCTTTCGACAGCGCTATCACCTGAAAAGAGCAGTTTTATTTCAGAGCCCGACGGCGACTCGCGAGCGTGATCATGCCGCAAGCCACGCAACACGCCACAAGCGATGCGGGTTCTGGTACGTTCGCCGAAGCAAGCGATCCGCTGCCCGAAGTATTGCCGAACCGCGCTCGCCAAAAATTATAATCCGCCTGCGTAACTACTCCGTCGCCATCGCCGTCGGCTCCAGTGCCCGCTGGGACCGATTGGTTAAGCGTATCGCGCCACAGCACGTAATCGGCAGCGTCCACCACGCCATTGTGGTTGTAGTCACCTGGCACTGAAACAACCGTCGACGGCGAAAGCGTGAACGTAAACGCTTGAATGCCCGCGTTGGTACTCATCGCATACAGCGAGGCGGAAAAAGTACCATCGCCGTTGTTCACGGTCGGGCCCCACGCAACGCTGCCAGTCGAGTTCCCATTAGTGGCAAGAGTTCCGTTGGTTGCGTTTCCGTCCGTTAGATAAACCGGATTTGACGGATCGGCCAGTGAATAGATCGAAACATGCGCATCACCCGTGCTTTGGATCGCCAAAAGCGGCGTGCCATTGATTACGTCATACGCCATTTGCCGTTCAGCAGTGGCGCCACCAGGATGAGCTAACGTTGGCGTCGCGATTAGCGTTCCTGCGCTCCCCGAATAGCTGGTGTAGTCATACGTTCCGCCGCCTCGCGTACCAATCACATGGTTGGCGTCCGTGAACGTGATCCCAAGTTGAAAATCGCCCGCGTTCGGTGGAGTCGACGGGAACGAAACTGCGGTCGCCGTTCCGGCCGTTGGGTCGATGACGGCATAGCCATTATTCCCAGTCACGCTTGTATTATTTCCAAAGCCGGCGACGATCCGCGTCGATGCTCCCGAGCCTATCACAGCAATGTCATCGCCGATCCGCGCGCCGTCCAATCCCGCATTCCCGCTGTAAGCAACCGTTGGAGTCGCGCTTTCGTTCGCCCATTTGTAAACCTTATAGAATGCGCCGCCAGCGGTGCTTGTCGTACCCTGTAAATTGCCCACGTAAATTGCCCCATCGCCTCCGACTGCGACCATATTGAGGGCGAAAGTGCCGCCAGAAATGATTCCGGTCCCGAGGTTCAAACTACCGAGGTCTAGCTCCGTACCTGGATCAACGCCCGTAGCTGCGTCGAGAATTCGAATACCCGGTGTAGGATTGCGGCTGACCAGGTAGAGGTGTCCGTTTCCATACGCCATGCCGCGTTCTAGGTTGCTGACGCCAAGGTATGGGTAGTCCTCGTATTCGAATGGCGCCAACCAGCCATCGCCGCCGCCGAATGTCGCGAGAGGGGCCAACGCCCCAGTCAGCTGCGCGGAACACGTCGAAGCCGCGATCAGAATCCCCTCGAGTAAAACCAACGAAAAAACAAGAAAACGCTTTCGTGCGCGCATGAATCCTGGCCTTTCAATCATTGCGGGAAGCTCCGGGTGAATTCAATTCAGCGCGCGAACACTCTCGGCATGGATTTTCGCGAACGCGCGCTACCGATCATATCATGCCAAGCTAAATCTTGGCTTTCAGAAAAGGTTTTCGCCTGATGAGATGCAACGTCCCGTCTATCGTAAGGCCGGAGCAATATTCTGCAACACGAAAGTTCGTGCAAGTTAGCAGTTTGGCCCGGTTTTCGAGATCGCTCCAACCAGCTTCGCCTTCGACGCTCGCGCCGTTCGCCCGGCCGCCTGCTTAGGAAGTCGCAACACGGCACGGTGTCACCGGGCGCGAACTTGGGAAACCTTTCCCCCCTAAATGCGCAGAAATTCCTACATTCGCTCTAAAAATGCTTGATTAACTTGTTAACACTCATCAGAATTGGGCGCAGATTGCCTGAAACCACCCTACGGCGGGTAAGGGCTTTTCTGGCCACTCGATAACGCAACAACTGGGAGTCCGCTAATGCGTCGCATCATTGTTTCGACACTTCTACTTGTTTGCGCTTGCGCCTGTGTCGCAACGCAACGTTCTAATGCGGCTACGATGACCCCACTTCTGTCATTCGGCGGCGGCGACGGCTGGCTCGCCCCGGGTGAAGGCGGTTACACGTTCCTGGGTACTGGCAACAACGAACGCGGTCTCGCGTACGGCAACGGCCATGTGTACTTGGTGAGCCGAACCGGCGGCACCAACGTGCGAATACTCAACCCCACCACGGGTGCAGACCTCGGCGGCCTGAATGTCACTGGCGTCTCCGGCGGAACGTTTACGCTCAGCGCCGCGGGCGTTGGTGGCGACGGCGCGATCTATGCCGCGAACCTCACAACCCAATCCACAACGACCCCGTTCACGGTCTACAAGTGGGCGACCGAAGCGTCAGCGCCGACCGTCGCCTACACCGGCGATGGCGGTCTCGCGGCTTCGCGCGCGGGAGACGATCTCGCAGTCACCGGTAGCGGTAGCGGAACCCGAATCGCCGCCGGCTACAACAGCACGCCGAACGTAGCTGGCAACAACGGCTACTCGATCATCGACCCCACCGCCGGCACCGCAACCGCGATCGCCTTCGCAGGCACCCCACCGAACGCGGGTGATTTGCGGCTCGGCCTCACCTTCGTAGATGCTACACACGTGTTGGGCACCGCCGGCAGCTCGCTCTACCGCAACACGAGTTATTCGGGCAGCACCGGCACACTCATCAACAGCCCCGCGATTCCGGATCCCTCCGGCGCGACTGCAGACCGCTTGTTGGGCTACACCACCTTTGGCGGCATGTCGATTCTCGCCATTCAAAGCATTGGAGATTCACACGTCTCCATCTACGACGCGTCGAACCCCGCCGCCCCCGTCTACTTGGCCAGCGGCCTAAATGTTACCGGCACGCCTGCTGCGAACGGCAACGGCACCGGCCAGATCGCCTGGGGTGCGATTACGAATAACGCGGACGGCTCAGTCTCCCGTGTCCTCTACGCGATGAGCACCAACCAAGGCATCCAAGCCTTCATCGTCACCGTACCCGAGCCAGCTACCCTGTCGTTGGTCGGTTTGCTATCTGTTTGCGGACTTTCGGTTCGGCGACGAATTGGTTAATCCGCATTCCCCGTCTCCCTTTGGGAGAGGTCCGTGGTGAGGGTGCCCTGGAATCGGATTTGTTAGACTTCCTAAGTCGATGAAGCAACATCTCGTCGCGCCCGTTTGGCTGAGCATCGTGATGCTCGCTATGGCGGTGCGCGCTGCGGAAACTACGCTCGTCGTTGCTGCGGATGGCAGCGGGCAGTACACCAAAGTACAGGACGCCGTCATGGCGGTGCCGGACGGCCGAGCCGATAGCCCGGTCGTCATTCGCATCAAACCCGGCACGTACAAAGAGCTCGTCTACGTGCAGCGCGAGAAACGCTTCTTCCGCTTCGTCGGCGACGACGCCAAGTCTACAATCCTCACGTACGACTTGAACGCAAAAATGCCGGATAAAGACGGCAAACCGATCGGCACGTTTCGCACGCCCTCAACGCTTATCGATGCGGATGACTTCACGGCCGAGAACATCACGTTCGAAAACTCGGCCGGGCCTGTCGGGCAAGCGCTTGCGATTCGCGTCGACGGCGATCGGGCCGTGTTTCGCAAATGCCGATTTCTCGGGTGTCAAGACACCATACTCCTGAATCGCGGCCGGCAATACTTCGATGACTGCTACGTCGAAGGCCACGTCGATTTCATCTTCGGCGGAGCGACTGCGTATTTCGATCACTGCAGTATCCAATGCGTGGGTAAGGGCTACATCACCGCTGCCTCGACTCCGGACAGCGAGCCCTACGGCTTCGTATTCTCCAACTGTAAAATCACCGCCGCATCGCCCGAGGTGAAGACATACCTCGGCCGCCCGTGGCGAGCGTTCGCCGCAGTGACGTTTCTCAATACCGAAATGTCCGATTGCGTGTGGCCGGCGGGTTGGCACAACTGGGATCATCCCGAACGCGAGCAAACCGCTCGCTACGCCGAGTACCACAGCACGGGCCCCGGCGCGACACCAGCCGACCGCGTGAAGTGGGCCAAGCAGCTCAATGAAGAAGAAGCGCGTGCCATCACGGCCGCCAAAGTTCTTGCTGGCCGCGACGATTGGAATCCAACCCCGGCTCCAAAACCCTAGTTCCACCATTGGATGTTGACAGGGCGCGGCAAGTTTTCTCTTATTTGACGTGCCGGCGTCGCCCGGGTGTCGCCGCACACAAATCGGCGCGTGGAAAAATCCCGCTTGACGACATTGCGATAGGCGACGCGCAACCTTCGAGGAAACTTCGATCATGCATCTGAATAGACGGACGAATTCTTTACTTATCGCGTTTGTTTTTCTCGCGACGCAACTCCCTTGTTCTGCCGCCGAACCCGCGCTCAAAAGCGGCATCGATCGCGCCAACTTCGACGACTCCATAAAGCCGGGCGACAATTTCTACGAATACGTAAACGGCAATTGGATCAAACAAAATCCGATTCCGCCCGAGTACAGCCGCTGGGGCGCGTTTCCGAAGTTGCGAGATGACAATCTGATCGCGCTGCACGAAATCCTCGATGGCCTCGTTAAAGACTCTAGCTCTCTCAATGACGAGGAGCGAAAGCTGCGCGATTTCTACACCGCCGCGATGGACGAAAAGGCGATTGAGAAGTTAGCGGCAACGCCTTTGCAAGGGCCGCTGAAGAAAATCGAAAACGTGACGGACGGCAAAAGTTTGATTGCCGAAGTCGGTCGACTCCGCACGATCGGGGTCGAGGCGCTATTCAGCTTCTCCGTGAGCCAGGATGAAAAGCAAAGCGAACGTTATGCGGCTCACTTGGATCAAGGGGGCCTCGGCCTGCCCGACCGCGACTACTACGTCGGCAAGTCCGCCGACTCGAAGCAGATTCTTGAGAAATATCACGAACACGTCGCTAAAACATTCGAGCTCTTGGGCGACAAGCCAGAAGCCGCCGCCGCAGGTGCCGACACCGTCCTGCGTATAGAAACCAAACTTGCCGAGGAGTCGCGATCGCCGGTCGAACTGCGAGATCGCGAAAAACAGTACAACAAAATGTCGACCGCCGAATTGAAGGATTCGACTCCGAACATAGACTGGGATTCTTACCTCAAAGAAATCGATGTCCACGACATAAAATATGTCATCGTCGGCCAGCCCGAATTCTTCAAGCGCGCCAACGAGCTTGTAAAATCGGTATCGCCCGAAGATTGGCGAACCTATCTACGCTGGCACCTGGCACACTCGCTTTCGCCGTATTTAAGCAGCGAGTTCGAAGACGAGAATTTTCGATTCTACAGTCAGGAATTGCGCGGGATTAAGGAAATGCAGCCGCGCTGGAAGCGCGTCGTGACGACGATCGACGGCCAAATCGGCGAAGCGCTCGGCAAGCTCTATGTAAAGCAACACTTCCCGCCGGCCGCCAAAAAGCGAATGGACGAACTGGTCGCCAATTTGATGGCGGCATACCGTGAACGCCTCGCGTCCCGCGAATGGATGGGCGAAAAGACGAAAAAACTCGCGATCGCAAAGCTGGACACCGTGCTGCCGAAGATCGGCTACCCGAGCAAATGGCGCGACTATTCGGAACTGAAGGTGGGAACCGATTCGTACGCCGAAAACGTGATGCACGCCGAGGCCTTTGAGACTCGCTATCGATTCTCACGATTGGGCAAACCTGTCGATCGGCTTGAATGGCACATGACGCCGCCGACCGTCAACGCCTATTACAACGAATCGCTGAACGAAATCGTCTTCCCCGCCGGCATTCTGCAGCCTCCGTTTTTCGATATGAAGGCCGATGATGCGGTGAACTACGGCGGCATCGGCGCCGTGATCGGGCATGAAATTACGCACGGGTTCGATGATCAGGGCAGCCGCTTCGACGCCCGCGGCAATATGGTCAACTGGTGGGAGAGCGACGATCGCACGCACTTCACCGCCAAAACCGATAAGCTCGTCGCGGAATACGACGCCTGCGTCGTGCTCGACGATTTGCACGTCAACGGCAAGCTCACGCTCGGCGAGAACATTGCCGATCTCGGTGGCGTTAATATTTCGTACGCCGCCTACCAAAAGTCGCTCGGCAATAAAAAAGCGCCGGAGATTGATGGCTTCACCGGTCCGCAGCGATTCTTCATCGGCTTTGCCCAGGTTTGGCGCGGCTCGGCCCGCGACTCCGAAGTCCGCCTCAGAATTCGCACCGATCCTCATTCTCCGATGGAGTTCCGCGCGATGGTCCCGTCTTCCAACGTCGAAGCTTTTTACAAAGCGTTCGATGTGAAGCCAGGCGACACGCTCTACCGCAAGCCGGAAGATCGCGTCGAAGTGTGGTGACGGCAGCGCTCGCTATTCGAAATTTGCTGGCCGGCGACGCCCGATGAAACTCAACAAGAGCGACGCCAGCACGAGCGACACGCATGCCGGTTCTGGGACCGCAGCGCCCGCGCCAGCCCCACTACCCGACGTCGCCCCGTACCGCGCTCGCCACACATCATAATCATGCTGTGTGTATATCGTGCCCAACCCATCACGCCACGCCACGTAATCGGCCAGGTCGACCACGCCATTGTGGTTGTAATCACCCGTAATGCTCGGGACCAACACAACTTCGAAAATCTGGTTCGAAGCCGCCGAAAGCGTGCTCGGGCTTACGCGAGTCTGCGGTGCGTTCGCGACGATGCCGCCAAAAATATGCCCGATCACCGTCGGCCCCGTGAGCGAATCGAGATTGATAACCCCATTGTCGTACGTCGTCAGCCCATCCGCCGGAATGAACTCAGCGTCTGCGCCGAACCGCAACAGGTTGTTCGACACATCGTACAACGCCGGAAACTGCCCCAAGTAGTTTTGTGTGTAGTTGCCCGCCGAATCGATCACCACCGAAGAGATGTCGTTTACGAACGGCAAGTTATTATCGGTAACGATCGAGTTCGAAACGGAGTCGAAGTACTGCAGGCTGATCCCGCCGAACAAGATCTCATTCATTTTGCCAGTCGAAGGCGAATAAAGACCAACCTTGGCCGACTCATAGTTATTCATGCCTTGCTTGAACGTGCCCGGCGCGCTCGCACTGGCCATGGTCGGCGTCCCATTCGCATCGATTTCCACCGGGACCGTCCACGCGCCGTTCAAGGTGGTGAACACTCCCGAAAGCGCATCGAGACCTTTTGTCACGCTCGGCCCGTTGGGGCGTACCGCCGGGAAAACATTCAAATCGCGCCGGCGATAGTTCGGACTGGTAGCCGAAGCGCCGACATTCGTCACCGACAAATTGGTCCCGTCGTCGACCACGTTGAAAGTTTTGTTCTTTAGTGTGTACGTGCCGCTCGATGTCGGCGTGTACGGCCCTTCGAAATCCTGGCCGAACACCAAATTGGTTTTACCGTTATTCACATACATCGCCCCGCCGGTAACCTGAAACGTCGGATCGTGAATCTGGCGAATATTGCTCGCCGCGCTGCCAGTGCCCGTAGTGACCCAATTCGCGAGCCCCGGAAGATTGATCGACGACAGCGTGTCGAAAGTCACGTAGTTGCCGCCGGCGTCCGTCCCGTAACCACCCGCCATGTAAAGCTGGTTCCCGGATTGATAAAACTCCGTGTTGCCAGGCGACAGCGAGGCAACTTGCGCCGCCGTGAGACCAGAAGAAACATCAGTCAACGAACGATGCCACGACTGCCCACTCGCGTAATCTACTACCCAAACGTCTTCGTTCTCGTATTGCGGCGGAAAATTCGACCCCGGTTGCGATGTATCAAATCCATGCAACCCGTTGGTCCGGCCGCTGATGAACACCCATTTGCCATTGGTTTCTCCAACGGCGAACGATTGCAACGTCGGGAGCGCGCCCGCGAACGACACCGGACGGACTTGAACCTGGTAATTCAGGTCGGGCGTCAAGTTTATCGGCGAGTAAGTCGACGTCTGATTCTGCGCGAGTGCCGTGCATGTGGCCCCAAACATCACCGCCATTGCGACGACTAGCGTTCGCCCTGTCCCAATCCTCTGCACCATCACTGTTCCTAGAAGTCTCTTCTATAGTTGCCTGTTCGACGCCTCGCGATCCATTTTATCAGATGACTGCAATCCCTTTGCCGTCGGCCGCGGGCAAGCCCCCTGAACGCCCCGGGTCCAGAGTGGCGGGCACCGTAGCAGGCCTCCGCCGATACTGAGTCAATCTGCCCGCAAAACCCTCAGAAGCCCCCAATTATCCGCGATTTCCCAACAAGGCATAGGGTTTGCCAAGTTATGTCAGAATGTCGCGAAATACGACGGAATTGTTCTCGGAAATCGCCGGTCGCTCACGGGTGGTTGTCGAGAACATTACCCCACAAGTTGATGCCGGTCGCTTCCCAATTAAACGGGTCGTTGGTGATTCTGTCGCTGTCGAGGCCGACGTATTCGGCGATGGCCACGACATAGTCGCCGCCGCCCTGCTCCACCGATTCGGTGACGGCGGCGAGTGGCACCACTCCGTAATGCGGCCGCTGGTGAACGATCGCTGGACGGGCGAATTTCCCGTTGATCAGGTCGGAGAGTACCAATACAAAATCGCCGGGTGGGTCGATCGCTTCGGCACTTGGAAGCGAGATTTGGCCAAGCGGATTGCAGCCGGACAGGACGTTGCCGTCGAACTCCTGGTCGGCGCCGACTTGGTCCATGCAGCCGTCGAAACGGCGCAAGGCCGCGATCGTGAATACCTCGCCGAATGGGACCACCGGCTGCGCGGCGACCGTGCAAGGCAGCAGCCGCGCGAAATTGCCGAAAGCGAAGAACTTTCGTCGCTCATGTCCCGCTGGCACCGCCCCGTCGCCACTTCCGAAAGTCGCACTCTGACGGCCACCGTCGATCGGCCACTCGCCAGCTTCAGCGCCTGGTACGAAATGTTCCCGCGTTCGGCAGGCAAGAACGGCAAACACGGCACATTAAAGGACGTCGAAGCCCGCTTGCCCTATGTGGCTTCCATGGGTTTCGATGTCCTGTATATACCGCCGATCCACCCAGTCGGCCGCGCGCATCGCAAAGGTCGAAACAACGCCGAGCAGGCGGTGCCCGACGACGTCGGCAGCCCGTGGGGCATCGGCAGCGAAGACGGCGGCCATAAATCCATTCACCCGAGCCTCGGCACGATGGATGACTTTCAATCCTTGGTGCGCACAGCCCAAGGCCACGGCCTTGAATTAGCGCTCGATATTGCTTTTCAATGCTCGCCCGATCACCCGTACGTTCGCGAGCACCCGGAGTGGTTTCGCAAGCGTCCCGATGGAACGATTCAATACGCGGAAAACCCACCCAAGAAATATCAGGACATCTACCCACTCGATTTCGAGACAGATGCCTGGGAATCCCTTTGGCAAGAGCTGAAAAGCATTTTCCTGTTTTGGATTGATCGGGGCATCCGCATCTTCCGTGTGGATAACCCGCACACCAAGCCGCTTCCATTTTGGGAATGGGTCATCGGCGAAATTCGCCGCGATCACCCCGACGTGCTGTTCCTCGCTGAAGCCTTCACGCGACCAAAAATCATGTATCGGCTCGCCAAGGCCGGCTTTTCTCAGTCTTACACCTACTTCGCCTGGCGCGATACCAAGTGGGAGCTAACGAAATACTTCACCGATCTCACGCAAACTTCCCTCCGCGAATTCTTCCGCCCAAACCTCTGGCCCAACACGCCGGATATTCTCCCAGAGTCGCTCCAATTCGGCGGGCGCCCCGTATTCATGACTCGGCTAGTCCTCGCGGCCACGCTAGCAGGCAACTACGGCATTTATGGTCCGCCGTTCGAGCACGGCTGGTCGATCCCCCGCGAACCGGGCAGCGAAGAATACCTCAACTCCGAAAAGTATCAGCTTCATCAGCACGATTTAGAACGCCCCGATAGCCTCAAAGACTTCATCGCCCGCGTCAACGAAATCCGCCGCGGCAGCCCCGCCCTCGCCCATCGCGGTGTGCTCAAGTTTCACGAAGCCGAAAACGAACAGGTCATTTGCTACAGCCGTACAGCGCCAGATCAATCGGACATTGTGCTGGTCGTCGTGAATCTTGATCCACATCACCGACAGTCGGCCTGGGTAACGCTTCCCATGGAAGAACTCGGTCTTCCAATCGACCGGCCATATCAAATGCACGACCTGCTTACCGACGCCCGCTACTTGTGGCACGGAAATCGCAACTACATCGAACTGGAGCCTGCCAGCGGCCCCGCACACATTTTCCGAATCCGCCGGCGGTCGCGCTCCGAACGCGATTTTGAATATTACCTCTAGCAATCAAACACGAAACGGAAATCGTATGGCAACGGCCGAGCTAACATCGCGAACTTCCGCGATCGCGCACCCCACCCGCGTGATTCAGACTACGCCGTGGTTCAAGGACGCCATCATCTACCAGATTCACGTACGCGCGTTCCAAGACAGCAACAACGACGGCATCGGCGACTTCCGCGGCCTGACATCGCGCCTGGACTACATCCAAGACCTCGGCGTGAGTGCCATTTGGTTGCAGCCGTTTTTCCCGTCGCCCTTGCGCGATGACGGTTACGACATCGCCGATTATCGCAATGTAAACCCGCAGTACGGCACCCTCGAGGACTTCCACGCCTTCCTGGATGAAGCCCACCGCCGTGAGCTACGCGTGATTACCGAGCTCGTGATGAATCACACGTCCGATCAGCACGAGTGGTTTCAGCGCTCGCGCCGCGCCGCGCCGGGAACGCCCTGGCGCGATTGGTACGTGTGGAGCGATACCCCCGAAAAATACCAGGAAGCCCGCATCATCTTCCAAGATTTCGAAACGTCAAATTGGACGTGGGATTCGGTCGCCGGCGCTTACTTCTGGCATCGCTTCTACAGTCACCAGCCCGATCTCAACTTCGATAACCCCGTCGTCGGAGACGCGATGGTGGAAGTGCTCGACTACTGGCTCGGCATGGGCGTCGACGGCGTCCGCTTAGATGCTGTCCCGTACCTTTTCGAACGCGAAGGCACGAACTGCGAGAACTTGCCAGAAACGCATGCCTTCCTGCGTCGCCTGCGCGCTCATATCGAGGAAAAACACGCCGACAAGATGCTGCTCGCCGAAGCCAACCAGTGGCCCGAGGACGCCGCCGCCTACTTCGGCGACGGCGATGAATGTCACATGAACTTCCACTTCCCGCTCATGCCACGGCTTTTTATGGCGGTCGAGCGCGAGGATCGTTCGCCGATCGTCGACATACTCGAGCAAACACCGCTGCTGCCGCCGTCCTGCCAGTGGGCTATCTTCCTGCGTAACCACGATGAACTAACGCTCGAGATGGTTACCGACGAAGAGCGCGACTACATGTACCGCACGTACACGCTCGACGCCAAGGCCCGCATCAACCTCGGCATCCGCCGCCGGCTCGCCCCGCTCATGGCGAACGATCGCCGCAAAATCGAGCTCATGAACTCGCTGCTGCTTTCGCTCCCCGGCACGCCGATTTTGTACTACGGCGATGAAATCGGCATGGGTGATAATTATTACCTAGGTGACCGCAACGGTGTCCGCACGCCGATGCAGTGGAACAGCGACCGCAACGCCGGGTTTTCGCGCGCCAATCCGCAGAGCTTATACCTGCCAGTCATCATCGATCCCGAATACCACTACGAACTCCGCAACGTCGACGTGCAGCACACGAATTCGAATTCGCTGCTCTGGTGGATGCGTCGCATCCTCGACCTCCGCAAGCAATTCCCCGCCTTCGGCAACGGCAGCTTCGAAGCGCTCCCGTCGAAGAATGCCAAGGTCTTCGCGTTCCTTCGCGAGACAGACACCGAAACATTGCTCGTGGTGGCCAACCTGTCGCGACTTTCGCAATTCGTAGAGCTCGATCTCTCCCGCTTTCGCGGCCAAACGCCGACCGAACTCTTCGGCCGCACCGCATTTCCTACCATCGGCGACGAGCCCTATCGCCTGTCGCTTGGACCTCACGGATTTTTCTGGTTCTGCATCGGTTGCCGCGAAGCCGTTCAGGGCGAAGAAAAAGACCGCGAGTTGCCCACCATTTATGTGCGCAACGACGTCGCCGAGTTGTTCAAAGGCCGTAATCGCAAATCGTTCGGCGAAGCGCTCGAGTCGTATCTGCAGCAACAGCGTTGGTTCGCCGGAAAAGCAAAGACCTTGCAACTAGTCGACGTGCTGGACGCGATCCAGCTAGATCGCCACGATTCGGAGCCACACAGGTTTTTGCTGATCGTGAGCGCGAATTACGCCGACGGCGAACCGGAATGCTACAGCATTCCGGTCGAGCTACTCGACACGGAGCGAGCCAACAATCTGCGTGTGACCCATCCCCGCGCCGGCATCCTGCACGTAGATGGTCTGGGGGACACTCCCTTCAGCCTCTGCGAGGCGACATGGGAACCGGCATTGTGGCGCCAGTTGTTGTCGAAGATTTCCAACCGCGGTCGGCTGCGCGGCAGCACCGGCACGCTCAGCGGCACCAAAACGGCCGCCTATAGCCGGCTTGCCAAGACGAATCCCGACGAGCTCAATCCGACTGTCCACGGCGGCGAACAGAGCAACACCTCCGCATTATTCGACGACAAATTGATATTGAAATTGTTCCGCCGAATCACGCCCGGTGTTAATCCCGATCTCGAAATCGGCCGCCAGCTCACAGAACATCAGGAACTTTCGATCGTCCCAACCGTCGCCGGAGCTCTGGAATATCGCGACGACTCCGGCCGCCTGTTTACGCTCGGCGTATTGCACCAACTCGTGCCGAACGTAGGCGACGCGTGGAAATACACGCTGGATGAGCTCCATCGCTATTTCGAACGCGTTCAGTCCGTGGACATCCACGAATTCGACGAACCTTCGAAAGAAGGCACGCCGGCGACAAACGCTCTGAATGCAGATGCTCACTGCTCCGTGCTGGAACTCGCCGCCAAAGATCCGCCGCCGCTCGCCCAACACACAATCGGGGGCTTTCTGTCCTTAGCTGAAAAACTCGGCCAACGCATCGGCGAGCTGCACGTCGCCCTGGCACAAGCCGGCGGCGCCGCCTTCGAGCCCGAGCCATTCACCCGGTTGTATCAACGCAGCCTCTACCAATCGATGCGCGGTCAGACCCGCAGCACATTCGAATTGCTCCATTCGCAATCCGATCGCTTGAATGACGAGGACCGCGACCGCGTTAATCAACTTCTTTCCTGCCAACGCTCCCTGTACGCCAGATTCGGCGAACTTACGCACGGCCTGATGGAAGCCAAGCGCATTCGCTGCCACGGCGATCTCCACCTCGGCCAGGTGCTCTATACGGGCACCGACTTTGTCATCATCGATTTCGAAGGCGAACCCGAGCGTGCCGTGAGCGAGCGCCGCATTAAAGCATCGCCGCTGAAAGACGTCGCCGGCATGCTGCGTTCGTTTCACTACGCTGCCCATGCCGCGCTTCGCGGGCAGTCGCATGCCCTCATCATGCAACACCCGGAAGTGCCCATTGAACAGTGGGCCAGCTTTTGGTCGCGCTGGGTGTCTGCGTCGTTCTTCCGCAGTTATCTTGAAGCGGCCAAACCGGGCGGCTTCTTGCCAACCGATACCCATCAGCTCGAAACATTGCTCCGCGCGTATCTGCTCGAGAAAACACTCTACGAGCTCCGTTACGAGCTCAACAATCGCCCCGATTGGGTCAGCATCCCGCTCGAGGGTCTCAGCCTCTATTGCGCTAACCCAGAAACATCCCTCACATGAGCATAGCCTTCGCCCCGCCGGTTGATCGAACCAAGCAGTTCTCGCTCCTCACGGCCGACGACCTGCATTTATTCAACGAGGGGACACATTACGATTTATGGAGGAAACTCGGTGCTCACGTCGTCGAACATGACGACACCCTCGGCACCTATTTCGCCGTCTGGGCTCCAAACGCGAAATCCTTAAACGTGGTGGGCGATTTCAACCATTGGAACAAAAGCGAAACCCCTCTCGCCCAGCGCGGCTCCTCCGGGATTTGGGAAGGTTTCGTGCCGAATGTTGGCGCAGGCTCATCGTATAAGTATCACATCACATCCCGCGCCAACGCCTACGAAGTCGACAAGGCCGATCCTCTCGCCTTTCGCGAGCAACCGGGCGGCGGACGTGCCTCGGTCGTTTGGGACCTCACATACGACTGGCAGGACAGCGCCTGGATGGAATTACGCGGTAGCCATAACAGTCTCAATTCCCCAATTTCTATCTACGAGCTGCACATCGGTTCCTGGCGCCGAGTTGCGAATGAAAACAATCGCTCGCTCACCTACCGCGAACTTGCGTTCGACCTGGCCGATCACGTGAAGCAGTTGGGCTTCACCCATGTCGAATTTATGCCAGTCATGGAGCACCCGTTCTTCGGCTCCTGGGGCTACCAGACGACCGGCTACTTCGCACCCACCAGCCGCTTTGGCACGCCGCAAGACTTCAAATTCCTAGTCGATCATCTACACCAACAGGGCATCGGGGTAATTCTCGATTGGGTACCGTCCCACTTCCCGCACGACGAGCACGGCCTCGCCTATTTCGATGGTACTCATCTCTACGAACATAACGATCCAAAGCAACGCATCCAGCCCGATTGGAACAGTTACGTCTTCAACTTCGGCCGCAGCGAAGTCCGCAGCTTCCTCATTAGCAACGCGATGTACTGGCTAGAGGAATATCACGTCGATGGACTGCGCGTCGACGCCGTCGCCAGCATGCTCTACCTCGATTACTCCCGCAAAGCTGGGGAGTGGATTCCCAATAAATTTGGCGGCCGCGAAAACATCGAGGCGATCGACTTCCTTCGCCAGTTCAACACCGCCGTTTACGCCAAACATCCCGATGTCCAAACCATGGCCGAAGAATCAACCGCTTGGCCCCTCGTCTCGCGTCCGACCTACGTCGGCGGCCTCGGCTTCGGTCTCAAATGGGACATGGGCTGGATGCACGACACGCTCGCCTACATGGCCGAAGACCCCGTCCACCGCAAATACCATCACGGCCAACTCACGTTCCGCATGATCTACGCGTTCAACGAAAACTTCGTCCTGCCGCTTTCGCACGACGAGGTTGTCCACGGCAAACGCTCGCTCCTCTCCAAAATGCCAGGCGACGACTGGCAGAAACTGGCAAACCTGCGACTGCTCTTGGCATACATGTACAGCTCCCCCGGCAAGAAGCTGCTGTTCATGGGCACCGAACTCGCCCAATGGGAAGAATGGAACCACGACGATCAGCTCCCCTGGCACGCCTTCGATGACCCCGACCGCCGCGCCCTCAGCCGTCTCCTCGCCACCCTGAACGAAACTTACCGCAACGAACCCGCACTTCACGCACTCGACTGCGATCCCGCCGGCTTCGAATGGATCGATACCAACGACTCCGAGCGAAGCGTGATCAGCTACCTCCGTAAATCGCCCGACGGCCGCGAGCAGATCGCCGTCGTCTGCAACTTCACGCCAGTACCGCGCCACAACTATCGAATCGGCGCACCGCGCGGCGGGTTCTGGCGCGAACTCCTCAACACCGACGCCAGCGAACACGGCGGCAGCGGCCAGGGCAACATGGGAGGCGTCGAAGCCTCGCCAGTCCCCTGCTTCGGCCGCATGCACTCGCTCACACTCACTCTGCCGCCGCTCGGCGCTGTATTCTTAAAGTCCGACGGCTAACGCCGTTCGCCATCGCACTGCGCGGCGATTGGCAAAATCGAGGATCTAAAGGAGTTACGATCGTCCGATTTAGATCGGCTCATACGTCGCGAGCTTACGACCTGTCGGTCAAAGCTGCATATGGGCCAGAGGGCCCGGTTGGGATTGCAGCAGAGAATAGATTTTGGTCCGCCCCCGAATAAAGATACAGTAACCCTTCAGCCGGAACAACATGCGAGGAGTGGCCAATGTTATTTAAGACCGCGGTTTTCTTAACATTTCTCTCGGCATCGCCTACTCTTGCCGCCGTCGAAGTCGACCAGCTATATCTGGCGCCTTTGTCCGTGAGTGAGGTCTTGGACCATGCCGACGAATATATGGCTCAGACTTTTACGACTCACCATAGCGGTTCGCTCGTGAGCATCGGCATCCAAGTGGATATTTTTGGCAATAGCAGTACGCCCCAATCGCGAGATGGCATTACTGACGGCCTCCATGTGCAACTCACCCACCTCGCCCCTACTGGCGAACCAGATTTGAGTCAGGTCCTGGCCACGTGGGTCATCGATCCGCTTAATATCCCCTTTCAATCTTCCAACGTGCCGATCACGAGCACCGACCTATCTGCATTCAATTTGCATGTCAACGCGGGCGATCAGCTTGCAATCGTGGTAAATACAAGCTACCTGGATACGACGCATTCAGAAAATCGTAGCTATGGTTGGCTATTGTCTCCGAACGGCGACACCGTATTTGGAGGAGTGTTCTACGTTTACTCGCCATTGCTCACCCCAAACTGGGTTTACCATCGCAGTAGCGTCGATCCATTGTTCACGGCAGATGGAGGATTTCAGGTTTTGGTGGATACGGTTCCTGAGCCGGCGTCAGTAGTTTTAATGTTCCTTGGGGCCGCAATGGGAAGTAGTCGCGTTAAACGCCGACGCATGTAGCACTCCCCCAACGGGTTAAAACCAATCCAAAACCCAACAGCTCGCAATTTTTTTCTTGCAATTGCCAAATACGAACGCTACTATGCACCTCGCTGGGAAAGTTGCCCTATTCTTTGAACCTGCTGACCGCAATTTCTGAATGACTTCGATCACGCGACGCCTCAACTGATTCCTTCAGTTTCCGCCGCGTTTCTGTAACGAAGTCGGTCGCCGGCCACAACATTCGGTTGCATTGCCGCATTCATCCCTTTTGCGTTTTCCGCACGGGAAACATGCCGGCAACTACTTCGATGCAGACTTTTTCGATGTCACGACACAACAAATTCCAATTGAAAGGTACACGCTAATGGCACTCCCTCTACCGCTTAAAACGCGAATCGCCAAACCGGCTTCTTGCTTGCTCACAAGTGCACTCGCTCTTCTCGTCGGCTCGCCCGCACTGGCCACCCTCATCGATTTCGAAACGACGCCAGCCGGCGTCACGCCTGTCGATGACGCACCACTTTCGCAATTCACTCCGTACGCCTTCCCAGGACTGAACATCAGCTTCGGGCTGGACTCCAACAGTGATGGCATCGTCGACACCGACACCGTTTTCGAGCACGCCGGCCTCGACCCCAGTGAACCGCCCAACGGCGGATTCTCGGGATCATCCGGCACCGACACCGCCGATCCCGGCTACACATCCCAACTAGGCAACTGGTTCCTGCGCTCACCCGTCGGCGGCTCCGACTTCGGCTTGCTAGTGATCACTTACTCAAGCTCGGCCCCCGTCACCGCCGCCAGCGGCGAAATCTGGGACATCGACGGCACCCAGCAACCTGGTGGCCCCCCCGGATTTACCGAGGAATACACGGTCCGCGCCTATGACACTGCCAACAATTTGCTGGCCACCCAAATATCACCGCTCGGAGTTCTCGACTCTGCATTTGCGCCGCTCGACGGCGAGCCCTGGACTTTTTCATTCAGCGGCCTCACCGCAGGCATCGGAAAGATTACCGTCGATTTCACCGGCACCAAACCCGCGGGCATCGGCCTGGCGTTCAACAACTTCAATCCAACAGCGGCCGCGACTCCAGAACCGAGCAGCTTGGTACTCGCACTGTTCACGATCGCAATCTCGGCACTTCAACGAAAACGATGAAGTGGAAAAATAGTGCGCGGACTATTTTGTGCGCAACTGCTAAATCGAGTTGCGTTTGAATCTGCGCGTAGGGAGCGCAAGGCTAACGAGACCAAGATAAAAGAGAGTTAATGACGTCGGCTCTGGCACAGGCTCCGCGATTGCGATGCCGTTTACGCCGTTCAGAAGTTGGTACTGAAATGCCAAACGCCCACTGCCGTCCGTGTCGAGACCAAACGAACTATAGGCTAGGTTGGTTACGGTGCTTCCGAAGAGCGTGTCGCCGATGTGGATGACTGAAACGAGAGGTCCACCACCATTGCGCGCAATAATGCCAGGACCGCCTGATCCTCTACTACCATTATAAAGTGCTAGAAAGGCGACCCAATTGCCCGCAATCGTCGGACTAGAGAAACCTTGCATGGGGCCAGGAAATGGCCCGGGGTCGCCCGTCTTCGCAATCGCAGTTATCGCTCCACCGTTGCCGGTAAAGATGCCGCTTCCACTCCCCAGAGGGAACACGGTGCTCTTGTAGTTAGCGAAGAATGCAACCGTGTCACCGCTCAGATCATAGTTGTCGGTGCTCCCACCGACAAAGTTTGTGAAAGTTCCGGTTGGCGCCGGATCGCCCGTCTTGACGATCGTCGTTTTGGAACCACCACGACTTGTGAAGATGCCGAAACTGCCGCTGCCAAACACGCCGCCAAACGCCACGTTGCCGCCGCTAATCGATGGAGGGTAAAACCCTTCTGAGAAGGTGCCACTTGGCGCGGCGTCATTGATCTTCACGATTGTTGTTATGACACCCCCGCTGTCAGTGAAGAGACCAGGATCAGAAGCAAATGCTACCGTGTTGCCATCGATTGCCGAACCTTGCAAAACGCTGCCGAACTTAACACCAGGAGCTGGCGAAGGATCGCCCGGTTTGACAAGCGTGTTTAGTGGGCCACCCGTGCCGGTGAACAGAGACCGATTACCGCCCGACCCGTGGTCGGCGGTAAAAGCTGTGACGCCGCCTGCAATCACAGGTCGGCTGAAACTGAATAATGTATCGCCAGCTCCAGACGGGAAAGGCGCCGGATCAGTGCTTTTTACGATGGGAACAAGCGACCCGCCGTTGCATGAATAGATAGCGGAAATGCCAGCCATGTTCACCTCAAACGCTACGGCGCCGTCGCTAATTGCCGGCGTCTGGAAGCTCGCGTGGGGAAGCGAGCTACTCGTCGAATCCGCGACACTCGTAAAAACGTATGCTGCATCAGCAGTTGATGCAGCCAGTAATGCCGTTGCGTTTAAGAAAATGCAAACTCTGACAGCAAAGCCGTATCGCATTGGAACAACCGCCGGTTCGTGATTGGATTAGGCTAGCCTCGATAGTGGTTAGATGAATCGCCATCTTACCACCAATGTGGGGAGTCTTCAAATAATCGTCCGGAATGGAGTTCACCTCTTCATGTTTTGCACCCTTATCTGGAACCCCTATTCGCCAAGCGAAATTCAAAAAAAAACTGCGGATGGCTTCTGCACGCAAAAAAAGCTCGGCGCTCGTTCTCATCACGGTCGCAATCTCGGCCCTTCAACGACGCCAGTTGATGAAGCGTAGTTGAAAGCAAACGGGGCAGAACTATTCAAAGAATAGCTCTGCCCCGCAGATTAACCTATTGCATCGACTTCACGTTGATCTAGATCCAAGCGTTCGATCGGCGAAACGCAAGCCCGACCGCCGCGCAGGTTGCCAGAAGTAAGCTAGCCGGTTCCGGAACAGCATCAAACCGTGCCACATACGCGTCGACATCACCATTGAAGTAACTGTTGTTAGGATTCATGCTGTCGGGAACATCTCGCGAGATGTCACCCGATATATACACGTGGCCGGCCTTATCTACCGCGATCCCTGTAGCCTCATCCCGTTCAGGAGTGCCAAACTCCTGAAGCCAAAGCAAGTTCCCAGAAGGGTCGTACTTCGCCCACATGGAATTCGCGACACCGCTCAGCTGACCCGGAATATCGAATGTTTCGCCGGCCACGTACACATTGCCCGACGCGTCGAGCGTGACATGCGTTAGATCATCGAAAGTTCGCATGGCGATCTGCCGCTGCCAAAGAAGCACGCCGTTCGTGTCGTACTTCGCGACGACTCCGTCGGTCGCAACGTAACCGTACGCATTGTCGTAATAGGAGTTCGTCGATCCGACAACGTACAAATCACCTGCTGAATCGAGGACCGAATCATACAGTTCCGTGTGCCGCCCACCAACCACCGACAAATTCGGCGTGATCCGCCATAGGACATTTCCGTTTGGGTCAAGTTTCGCAATGTAGGTGTCTACCGAAGCGCGCATCCCCGTGACGAATATATTCTCGGACGAGTCGATTGATATCGCATTCGTAAAATCCCCTAGCGCATCTGGAAATTCCTTGCGCCACGTTTCGCTTCCATCAGACGCGTACTTGATGATATAGCCGTCGGTTGGATGACTAACGTTCCCGGGCACAATAAATCCATTAGTCGACCCCGACACATACACGTTCCCGATGAAATCTACCGCGAGATCCGAGTTGAAAACATTGTTGGGGTTTGGCAGACCCACGTGCGCTTCCCAAAGGCGGTTACCGCTCGAGTCGTATTTCACCAGGAAACCGTTCGTCCCGCCTGGATACCGGTAGGTATCGCCGGCCATGTAAACGTTGTTCGACGAATCGACTACAACGCCGTGAGGCTGTTCGGCTACTCCCGTCGAATAGGCCGGTGCTAGCCATTGTTGAGTTCCAGCCGGGTTATATTTCGCCACAAAGCCAGGCTCCGGCCCGCTGACGCCGCTTCCATAGATTGGCCCCGTTTCGCCTGCCACGTAAATCTGGTCATTCGAATCGACCGCGACTCCATCGGCCCCATCTCGTTGGTTGAAAAAACCCGTTTGCATCCAGGTCATCGTGTATGCTTGGCTGTCGGCGGCCGCGCGCAGGACCGGCAATCCGCCGGTCGCGGCAATAATAAGCAAAATCTGTTTCGCGTTCATGAGCATGCCTCGATAAAAAATGGGGAATGAATGAGACGCCCTACACACTAACGCGCTGCGAGCAACACAGCAACTTTTCACGACTCAGCGCGGTGCTTTCCTTACCGCCTGGCCTCAAGAATTTTGTTGCTTTTGGGCCAAGACCTGTGATATGACGAGTTGTCGTCTACTTGCCCATAGCGACAGCTAGAAGTCGCGGAATCCCTTACGCCGTATTTCGCGTGCGGTATTTCGCAAGGCGCAGCAATTAGTACTCTGCGCTCCGTACCAAGTACGTTTGCTCTTTGACAATTTATTCCCTGCGACGCCTGACCGCGTCGGACCGCAATCGGCCGAAATGAAGTTGCCCAGTTTTGCATGGGTGCGCGCGCATCCAAGCCAGGATATCGCGGGCAGATCGCCCGTCGCGGCGCGCAAAATCGAATTCATTTTGCACGTCGATGTGGGGCCCCCTTTCGATCGAGCAAAACTCGCAGAAAGGTTGCTCAACCACAGCGCGCAAAAAAACGCCGAGCGTCGTCGGATTACTCCAACAACCACTCGGCGTCTTTGTCCCGTTACGCAGCATCGCTTAGCGGCAGCCGCGTCGCGTGTTCGCAGACCCGAATCGGCCTACGACACAAAGTCCTTAAGCTTCTTCAGCGGACGAACCTTAACGACGTTGCGGGCCGGCTTGGCCTTGAACGTGGTCGGTTCACCCGTGAACGGGTTCGTGCCTTGGCGCTCTTTCGTCGCTGGCTTGTGTTGGACCACGATCTTGGCCAGGCCATGGATCGTGAAAGTCTTCGACGTGCCGCGGCCGCTAAGGGCCTTCTTAATTTGCTCGTTCAACGCATCGAATACGTTGCTGACATCGCGCTTCGACAAGCCAGTTGACTCGGCAATGCTCGAGAAAACTTCGGTCTTTGTCGGTGGCTTGGTGGTAGTGGCCTTCGCCATTGAACTGATTCCTCCAGACTGTTTGGTGCAGGGAAAGGGTCGCTAAACCGTACAACGTACCTACATCCGTGCATTGTGAAGGTGCAAATTAAAGCGTGCTGGTACTCGAACACAAGTCGGAAAATGCCGGTTTTGCCGATAAATACGGCAGTTTTTAGCACCAGGCCTCCTTGGGGATCGTAGAAAGCGAGGCAATTCACTTCCTAGCCAAGCCGTTTCCGTGCCCCCTACAGCTCGCCTCTCCCGGCGCCGTTTGGCAACTTGATCGATCCGCCATAGGCTGTAAGATGAAGTATAGCTTTAGGTTACGCGGGAAATGGCACGGCGAGCAAACACCAGGGAGATGCCGCGCCATGTTCACCTAAGCCGTTTGAGCCGACGCGGGAATGCCTAATCGGGACCGCATTCCTCGATTTGGCGGATTCCTCTACGTGATTGCCGACGAGCCCCCAGGGATCGGCTAAACCGCTCCCAGGGAAGCTTCCAGCCCGAAGGATCGCCATGCAACTGCTTCAACCGCCCGCACGAACCAGGGAGGCTGTATCTCGATATCTCGGGCTGGCAGCTTTTTTGATTGTGTTCTGCGCCGCCATTTGGCAGTTCAATCTCGGAACTGCGTCGGGCCAACAGCAGATCATTCGCCAGGGCCAACCGCTCGATCCCCGAAACCGGCAGCCGGTAAGCGATCAGGATGCAGTGGCCGGTGTTTACTTGCCGACCGATCGCGCACTCTCTCGCGCGGTCACGCGCGCCCGCGAACGGCTAAAGGCCCACGAATACCATGAAGTCCTGCCGTTCCTCCAGGGAATTCTTTCTCGCGACGAAGACTCCTTCTTGGAACGGGCGGGTAACGATCGGGCCGAGCTCGGGTTGAAAGCCGCCGCGCAGCAAATGATAAGCGAGCTGCCGCCGGAGGGACGCGATGCGTACGAGTTGCTTCAAGGTCCGGCGGCGAGGCGCCAACTCGAGTCTGCACTGAACGCGGGTGATCGCGACGGCATTGCAAAAGTCGTCAGACAATTCTTCCACACCAGCGCCGGCTACGAAGCAACGTTCTTGTTAGCTCAAATCGAGGCGGACCAAGGTCACCGCCTCGCCGCAGCACAACTGTATCGAGATCTCATCGAAACGCCGCAAGCGGCCACGCGCTTTGAACCGCAGTTATCGGTCGCCGCAGCGTTAAATCAGTTGGCCGCCGATCAACCCGAAGCAGCTTCGGCAACGATTCATGCGCTCCTGCAGCAAAACCCAACGAACTCGCTTACGCTGTTCGGAAAGAATGTCTCATTACCATCGGAAATGGCAGATCCTCTTGCCTGGCTTGCCAGCCTGGTTGGCGAAGTAAAGCCGGCGACCCCGACGAATGGCAACTGGCTCACCGTGCGCGGCGACGCATCTCGCAACGTTCAAGTTCCCGGCGGCGAGCCTCATCTGCGGCCACGCTGGGAAGCCCGGGTAGTGAACGAACCATCGATCGAGTCGTTCATCACGAATCGCACCAATGACTTTTTGCAGCGCGGTGTGGTCGCACTTCCAGGCGCCCGGCCGATTGCGGTCGGCGATGTGATCGTCATGCGGACCCCGAATAACATCGTGGCCGTCGACTGGCAAACCGGCAAACGTATTTGGGAGACAAGAGACGAACAAGAGTCCGATACAGAAGATACGTCCGCCGACCTGACGCCGGGCGTCGATCGCGATCAGCTGGCCGGCCAAGCCCACCCCCTGGAAGAGCGGATGTGGGACGATGCATTAGCCACCGCGATATCCAGCGATGGTTCGCGCGTCTTCGTGGTTCGAGGAACACAGCCTTCGCGCGATGACGAAGTAACCCCCTGGCAAGTGAACGCCTTCGGTCGCAGTCCGCTCGGCGGCGAAACCCCGAATCCAACTAATCAGCTTGCAGCTTATGACCTCGCCACCCAGGGAAAACTCGCGTGGGAACTAGATGGTTCGCGAACCACCGGCCCTTTCGCGGGCGCATTCTTTCTCGGCCCCCCTTTGGCAATCGATAGCAACCTGTTCGTCATTGCGGAGATTCGCGGCGCCCTTTACCTGATGGCACTTGAGCCAGCGACGGGCCACGTCGCTTGGCAGCAGCAACTCGTCCGCTTGGAGCAAGGCATCTCGGCCGATCCGAGTCGACGGCGCGTAGGCGCAATTCCATCCTATTCGAGCGGCATTCTCGTATGCCCAACGAGCGCTAGCGCCGCAATTGGCATCGACGTAGTCAAGCGCCAGTTCGCTTGGGTCTATCGCTATCCGCGCGAAGCGACATCCGGCAACGAAGCCCGCAACCTTTGGCAACAACAACAAGCAATCGCCCAAGGCCAATTACTGCGAACCAACGATCAGTGGCTTGATAATTCCGCCGTCATAGCCGATGGCCGCGTGCTGCTGACACCGCCTGAATCGGCAGAGATTCATTGCCTCGATCTCCAAAGTGGCAAGCAGCTGTGGAAGCGCCGGCAGGGCGAATCATTGTTCATCGGCGGCGTGGATCATGGCACGGTATTGCTCATCGGCAGTCAGACTTTCCAAGGGCTCAAATTGTCCGACGGCACTCCGGCCTGGAAACAAGAGAGCTTACCACTGCCCCCCAATGTTCTGCCTGCGGGCCAAGGATACGTCAGCCAAGGCAAGTACTACCTGCCACTCACTTCCGGACAGATTGCCGAAATCGATATGGCATCTGGGGCGATATCGAACAAAGAGCCGAACAACCCTGCGTTGTCCTTAGGCCACCTGATTTGCTATCGCGGCAGCGTCCTGTCTCAGTCTGCCCTGCTGCTCGACAAGTTCGATCAGCTTGATTTGCTGCAGAAGCGCACCGAGGCAGCGCTCACTCAAAATCCCGACGATGCCGCCGCCCTGCGCGAACTTGCTGAAATCAAAGGAACTGCTGGCGATAGGCAAGAGGCCATCAAGCTGCTGAAACATGCGCTGGCGCTCGCGCCAAACGACGCACTCTGCCAGGAGACGTTAGCCGATTTGCTGCTTCAAGGCTTAGCAAGCGATTTTGCCGCTTATCAAGCCGATATCCCACTGCTCACCGGGTTAATCCATACCCGCGCCCAACACATCGAATTACTCCGCATCATGGCCGCCGGCGATGATGCGCCGGATCACCGCCTCGCGGCCTGGGATGCCTATTTGAAGCTTGCCGATTTCACCGCCGAAGAGCCGTCTTATCTACATATCGACGATCACTATACGGTCCGGAGCGATCGCTGGATTGCGAGCCAACTCGCAGCGATTTGGAATGCGGCATCGCCCAGCGAACGGGAGCAGATTTCCGAGCGCGTTTCCAAGCGTCGGCCCAATTTGGAGAATTCGTTCACCGCCGCTGAGCTGCGACATTACTTGGCTCATCTCGGCGAGCTGCCCGGCAGCGACGACGTGCGGCTGGCCTTGGCCAAATTCTTAGTCGAGCACGACCGAGCGCCCGAAGCCGAACTCGAATTGCTCCAACTTGGCGATTCGAAAGATGCGGCCGTGGCAACCGCCGCAACCGACCTGCTGAAAAAATCAAATGCTAAATCGAAGCGCTCCGCCGGCCAGACGGCGGTTGCTTGGCCTCGCGGCCACGTCGATGCGGTAACGACGTCCACCGCGGCTGCGGACGTCCAAAACCGCGCACGCGGATCGCGACTCATGCCCGAGCGCCAAAGCGGATATCGCCAGATGCGCGTTGAGCAGGAGTATGCGCCCGGTTTTTCAGACATGCAATGGTTCGTGGCCTCCGACTGCACGGAAGTTGTCGCTCGCAATTCGCTCGGCGACGATGTTTTGCATTGGCCCATCGAGCAAAGCGCCCTCAACCGCGCGCCGCGCGACAGCGGCCTTGTCCACGGCGCGCGCGTCGGCCATCTCATGTTCTTAACTGTCGGCGGCCAAGTAATCGCAATCGACGCCCGCCCGGATTCGCCAAACTCTGACGGCGACCAGCTTTGGCCCAACCGTTCGGCCGATGAATTCACGACCGACTCCGCCCGCTTGCGACGCGGACCGAACGCCGCCCAGGCGCACCCGAGTCGACCCGTCGTATATAACGCCAAGTCGGGACGGCGACGCGTGACGGGCACCGTAGCCAATCTTGGCGGGTCGCTCGGACCGGCGACACCCTATGGCGTCGTGATCCAGGATCAGGACGAGCTGAAATGCGTTGACCCGCTCTCTGGCGCGGCCCTCTGGGCTCGCAACGATATCCCCGTCAGCTGCGAGCTCTTTGGCGATGGCGAGTTGGCTTTTGCCGCAGATGTCGCAAATCGCGTGGTATATGTCGTTGGCGTAAAAGACGGCCAACTTCTAGGCAAGCGCGAACTGCCTCGCGGGGAATGGCTTGTGACCGCTGGCCGGAATATCGGCCAGATCAATTACACAACCAATCATGGCAATCGCGTCATCTCCGTCACGATCACCGACATCTGGACGCAGAAGCAGATCTACGCGGCAGACTTGCCGATTTCTTCGCAAGTTGCCACCGTCGAGCCGAATGCCATCGCAATTTTTGAACCGTCCGGAGCGTTTCACCTGATCGATGCAGAAACCGGCCACGCCCTGCTCGATCAAAAGCTCGAGCCGGTGAATGACCTTCAATCCATTCAAACCCTCCGCTTCGAAGATGACTTCTACTTGTTCGTTTCGGGCCCCGTCCAACCGCAATTCAGACCGATCGGCCAGCCGAATGATTACCCAATGACCAGCGGTCAGGTTTACGCCTTCAGCCTTAAGAGTGGCGAACCCCTGTGGCCTGGTCCGGCGCTGGTGCGAAATCGCGGAATCATTTTCCAACAGCCGAGCGATATCCCGCTGCTAGTTTTCGCCGATCGACAAATGACGCGCGACGCCATGAACGGCGGAGGTTCGCAGCTTCGCCTGTTGTGTCTCGATCGCCGAACCGGCGAGACCGCGTATCGAAACGATGCCCTTCCCGATACCTCGATCGCGCGTTTTCGAATCCGCGGCGAAACCGATTCGAAACCGATCGTTGCCGTCGAGATGAATGCCGGTATCCTGCAATTGGCGGTCACCGATCGCCCGCGCCCGCCACGACCTCCCGCGAACGATGACCTAGAAGCAACCCGCGAAATCACCGAACGCGGCCTCCGCGGCTTGGGGCAGCGTCTAGGCACGGCGCTGCGCAACGCGCTCGATCGCCCGCAGCCGCTGCCGCCAAATCAGCAGCGTCCTAACCCGGCGCCGCAGCAAGTCCAGCCGCAGCCGCAATCCGCCATCAAAGCACAGCCGCAGGGTGGTTCGCGACCCGCGCCCGAACCTACGCCAGCCACGGACGACAATTGATCCAAAGGACGGCAATCATGTCGATCAACCCCAAAACTCTCGCCGCGCTCGTTATTGCGCTTGCGGCGTTGGCACCCAGCTTGTGCGCCCGAGCCGCGGTCGAAGACCCGCGCGCACGCAAAGTTATCAGCGAAGGCCTCGATTACCTCGCCTACAATCAACACAAGCTAGGCCACTGGACCGCCCAAGGGCGCTACCCAACCGCCATGACCGCACTCGCCGGCTTGGCCTTTTTAAGCGAGGGTTCCACCACCACCCAGGGCAAGTACGCCGACAACATCCGCCGCGCTGTCGAATACATAGTCCGCCAAAGTCGCCCCAACGGCCTCATCGGCGATCCGGTGCGCGACGATCGCTACACCTACGGTCACGGCTTTTCGATGCTCTTTCTCTCGCAAGTGCTGGGAGATGAGGAAGACGAGGATCGCCGCGCCGAGCTTGTGGATGTGCTCACTCGCGCCGTACAGTTCACCGGCCAAGCCCAAACGCAAGCTGGCGGTTGGGGCTACGTCAGCGCAAAAGACGGCGGCGGCTTCGACGAAGGATCCACCACAATCACGCAAGTGCAAGGCCTCCGCGGCTGCCGCAACGCCGGAATTCCTGTTCCAAAAGAAATCATCGACAAGGCGGTACAATACATCAAAGACTGCACGCTGCCGGAGGGCGGAGTGCAATACAGCTCCAAAGGGGGCGGCGGCCGCCCCGCAATCACTGCCGCAGCCATCGCATGCCTCTTTAACGCCGGCGACTACGATGACGACCTTGTCCCGCGCATGATGAAGTACTGCGAGCAAAACCTCACTTCAGATAATCGCAACAGCTACGGCCATTGGCACTACGCCCACTTCTACTATGCCCAAGTCCAATATCGCGAAGGTGGCGAAAAGTGGGAGCACTACCGCGACGAAGTGCAAGCCAAGCTGCTCCGCGAAGCTGCCGAGGTGAAGCTCGGCGATAAAACCGGCGTCGAGTGGACCCAAGGCTACGTCGGCCCTATTTATACAACGGCGCTAAACCTGATCATTCTACAGTTAGACAACGCTTGCTTGCCCATCTATCAGCGCTAACGTTGAGACAAATCAACCCAGGACCAATCAACTGATGACCGATACCAACGGACACGACGCCTCTATCGCCCGCCTCGGCTCGGCGATCGGCCAAATCAAAGAGCAGCTTTCGCGCGTCATCGTCGGCCAAAACGACGTAATCGAGCAAATGCTCATCGCCCTCTTTGCCCGGGGTCATTGCTTGCTGGAAGGGGTACCGGGACTGGCGAAAACGCTGCTCGTAAGCACGCTGGCGCGCTCGCTGAATCTTACGTTCAGCCGCATCCAGTTCACGCCGGATTTGATGCCCGCGGACATCACTGGCACCGATATCATCGAAGAAAATCGTTCCACCGGTCAGCGCGACATGCGGTTCCTCGCCGGCCCAATCTTCTCGCACGTCATCTTGGCCGATGAAATCAACCGCACGCCGCCCAAAACGCAGGCGGCGCTTCTCGAGGCGATGCAAGAGCGGCAAGTCACGGTGGGCCGCATTCGGCATCAAATGTCCGACCCATTCCTGGTGCTCGCCACGCAAAACCCGATCGAACAGGAAGGCACTTATCCGCTTCCTGAAGCACAGCAAGACCGCTTCATGTTCAAAGTGATCGTCACCTACCCGAGCTTTCAAGAAGAGTTCGAGGTGGCCCGCCGCACCACGGGCGGAGCGGCCGAACAAGTCGAGGCGGTCCTGTCACCCGACGAAATTCGCCAGCTGCAAGATTTGGTGCGCGCGGTGCCGATTAGTGATCACCTCATTCGCTACACGCTAGCTCTCGTCCGCCAAACGCGCGTACGCGAGGAAGGCGTACCTGAGTTCACCCGCGATCAACTCGCCTGGGGCGCCGGCCCGCGGGCCACGCAATTCTTGATTCTCGGCGCCAAAGCCCGCGCTCTTGTTTATGGGCGGCCCCACGTCGCGCTCGAAGACATCCGCGCTCTCGCCAAACCGGTCCTTCGCCATCGCATCGTGGTAAATTTCGCCGCCGAGAGCGACGGCATTACCAGCGATCACATCATCGACCAGCTCCTCGACGTCACCCCCACCCACGAAAACGAACTCATCAATGACGGCCGCTTCCAAAAGATCTTTGCATCCTGAGGTGATCAAGCGGATCGGTCGCCTCGAGATTCGCGCACGTCACATCGTCGAAGGGCTGCTCAGCGGCATGCATCGCAGTCCGTACTTCGGGCAAAGCGTCGAGTTCCTGCAGCACCGCGAGTACGCCCGTGGCGACGACCTCCGCCGCGTCGATTGGAAGGTGTGGGCGAAGCAAGACCGCCTGTACGTCAAACAATTTGAAGAGGATACGAATCTCCGCTGCTGCCTGCTCGTCGACACGTCGGCCAGCATGGAGTACGGTTCTGGCCCGCTCACCAAGTGCGACTACGCCATCACAGCCGCTTCCGCGCTTGCGTACTTGCTGTTGCGCCAGCAAGACTCAGTCGGCTGCGCAGTATTCGACGAAACGGTTCGCCAGACGATTCCGCTCCGCACCAGCACGAACCACCTGAATACCATCGTCCGCGCATTGGAACAGCGTGAACCACGCGAAAAGACAAAGCTTTACGACGTCCTCGCCCGTGTCGCCGAAACGTACCCCCGCCGCGGCATGATGGTCCTCATCTCTGACCTGTTCGTCGACCCCGCCGACGTTCAACGCGGCCTCCGCCTGCTCCGCCAGCGCGGCCACGACGTGCTCGTCCTCCACGTCCTCGACGACGACGAGCTCGACTTCCCATTCGCCCGCCCTGCCCGGTTCGAAGGGCTGGAAACTGCCGACGCGCTGACCTGCAACCCCCGCGCTCTGCGCGAAGGCTACCTCGCCGCGCTCGAACAATTTCTCGCCACCGTGCGACACAATTGCGCTCGCGACAACGTCGACTATGCCCTCATCCGCACCAGCATGCCACTCGATGCCGCACTAACGTCCTTCCTCAGACACCGCCTTCGCGAGCGGCAGCGATAAGACATGTCCTTCCTATTCCCCACGCTGCTTACGATCGGTCTGCCGCTGATCGCCGTCCCCATCTTGATCCACCTGATCAATTTGCGCCGGCAGCAGCGCATTCGCTGGGCGGCAATGCAATTCCTGATGGAAAGCCAGCGCCGCAATCGCCGGTGGATCTTTCTCAAGCAGCTATTGCTCCTGCTCGCGCGAATGAGCGTGATAGCCGTTCTCGTGCTGATGCTCGCGCATCTCGTGCTTCGCAACGAGTGGCTGAGTCTGCTGGGTCGCGGCACCACGCACCACCTTGTGCTGCTCGATGACAGCTACTCGATGAGCGACCGCTGGAACGAAACGACCGCCCTTAACGAAGGCAAGCGCGCCGTACAGGCCATCGTCGATCAGGCTGCTCAACAATCCGATACCCAGCTCATCACACTCATGCGGTTCTCTGAGGCCGCCCGCCTCTCCGCGACCGTGCAACCGAAGATTTTGGCCGAGCGGATCAACGACTCATTTCGCAGCCGCTTGGAATCGCTCCTCGCCGGTTGGGAACCGTCCGAAACCGACGTCGGCCCCGCCGACGCCCTGAAAGCTATCCCCCGCCTCCCGCTGGGAGACAACGACCAATCGCTCATCGTTTACTTGATCAGCGATTTTCGCGCCCGACAGTTTTCGAGCGCCACCGAAATTCGAAAACTGCTGACCGACCTCAAGGACAAGGAACACGTCGCGCAAACCCACCTCGTCCGCTGCGTTCGCGAAGCTCGGCCAAACCTCGCCATCAAATCGCTCAAGCCCGAATCGGGCGTCCGCGCCGCCGGCGTCGAAATGTGGATGAGCGTCACCGTCGCGAACTACGGCGACGCTCCCGCGCGCGGCGTGACGGTCCAGCTTCAACAAGATGGCGACGCCCTGCCCGCCTTAGTGCTCGATGACATCCCGCCCCGCGATGAAATCTCGCACAAGTTCCGCGTGCAATTCGCTGGAACCGGCGCGCACTGGCTCGATGCTTCGCTCCCCGCCGACGCCGTCGCCACCGACAACCACCGTTACTACGCCTGCGACCTGCCCGCCGCGCGGCCTGTCCTTATTATCGACGGATCGCCCGACGGCCGCGGCGGCCATCAGCTCTCGCTCGCCCTCGCACCAGGCGGCAACACGCACACCGGTTGGCAGCCGCACATTGAACAGCCCGCCTTCCTCGCCGATCCCAATCGCCTCAACCAGCAAGCCGCCGTGTGTCTCATCGATGTTCCTCACTTGAACGACGATGAGCTTGCCGCGCTCGAGTCGTATGTTCAAAACGGCGGCGGTGTAGCGTTCTTCGTCGGCGCGAATATCGACCGCGCCTTCTATAACGACCGTCTCTACAAAAACGGTTCCGGCTTGTTCCCCGCGCCGCTCAAATTACCAACGCAGCTGCTCGATCGCAGCGGCGAATCAACCCCGGACGTCGAAGTAACTCAACATCCACTTTTTCAAGTTCTCGCCGGCCGCCGCAATGGCTTCTTGCCATTGCTCACCGTCGACTACTTCTATGCTTTACAAGAAGGTTGGCAGCCACCAACTGATGGCAGCGCGAAAGTCATCGCCAGCCTTCGCAACAACGCGCCCTTGGTACTCGAAAGCAAATTCGGCAAAGGCCACGTCATCACCCAACTCACGAAGCTCTCATCGGCCGAGACCCCGCTTGGCCGCTGGACGAATTGGAGCCTTAATCCCGCCTTCCCCGTCCTAGCGAACGAGCTCGTCAGTTACCTTGCCGCTTCTCACGACGCCGACCCTCTGCTAAACATCGGCGACGACCTTGTCGTCACCGCCGAGGAAGGCAAATACGAACCTCGCTTTCGTTTCATGCTCCCCGCTCAACCCACCGCATCAAAATCCACCGCCGGTGAATCCGCGTCCGGCGACCATGCTTCATCGGGCGGGAAACGTGCTGCCGCCTCCGTTTCCCGCCCCGAAATCGCCATCGAAGCCACCGCCGCCAACCACCAGCTCACCGCCAAACTCGAAAACCTCTCCACCAGCGGCGTCTACGAAGTCCAACTTCAGCCCACCAACGGCCCCATCGAACGCCGCGACTTCGCCGTCAACCCGCCCACCGGCGAAGGCGACCTCGCCCTTACGTCGCCGCCCGATCTCGCTCGACAACTCGCCGGCGTCGATTACCAAATGCACGACGCCAGCGATATGTCGCTCGACTCTCAACAGCTCGCCGGTTTCCAGATGAGCGACGCCCTCCTCGGTGGTCTCATTGTGCTGCTGCTTCTCGAGCAAACGCTGGCCTACCTCGCGAGCTACCACATCAAACCGCTACGGAGTTCAACGAAATGACTCACGTAGCTTTTCGAGTAAGTAAGTGGCTCATCCTAAGCGTGGCGCTATGCGCCGTTGTGTTTGCCCTTCACTCCAGTGCGCCGACATTAGCGCAAGACTCAAAACAATCATCGGAAAAAGGCGTCGCGTCGGCGGCAATTCCTGCACCCTCCACGAGCGCAAGCACGACCGAAACAGAACACACCGAATACGAAATCTCACGCCTCCGCTCGTTCGATGACGAGCGATTACCCGCCGCGCTTATCATCGCCGGCGCCATCGCCTTAGTCGGGGTCGTATGGCAGCTCTATCGCCGCGATGCCATCGAGCTAAATCGCGGTCCGCGACTCGCGATTATGCTCCTCCGCTGCCTCGCCCTTGCTGGCCTGATCGTCTTTTTCCTCGGCATCGAACGCCGCACGTCGCGCGAAATTGTCCACAATTCGCAAGTCGCCGTATTGGTCGACGTAAGTCAAAGCATGGGCCTCAGCGAAAACGAAATGTCGGCCGACCAGTCAGCCACGCGCATTAAATCAGTCGTCGATGTCCTTCAAAACAGCCCCCTCATCGCACAGCTTCGCGAAACGCACGATGTGAACGTCGCTCGCTTCGATCAGGAAATAGAACCGGTCGTCTCGTTGCCGAAACTACAGCCCGCCGAGGCAACCACCTCCGACGCTGCCAATCCACCCGCGCCCGGGGCGCCGCCCAAGGCTACCGAATCTGTGGATTGGTCCCACGAGCTCCAACCTCGCGGCCCGCAAACCCGCCTTGGCCAAGCCTTGGCCGATGAGCTCCGTCTCTATCACGACGCCCCGCTCGCCGGCATGATCGTCATTTCCGACGGCGCCCAAAACGCTGGCATCGACCCAGCCGCCGCCGTTGAAGCCGCAAAGCAAGCCAAGATTCCGCTCTACACGATCGGCGTCGGATCTGCCGCCGCGCAGCATAACGTCGCCATCCGCGATCTCGTTGTTCCCACCCGCGCCTTCCCCAACGACACGCTCAACATCACCGGCTACTTGCAAGCCAACGGTTACGCAAACCGCTCGGTCGATGTCGAACTCACGCGCCGCCGCTCGTCCGATCCCACCGGCGGCGGCACGCCTGTTGCCACGCAGCACGTCGCACTCGGCAAGGACGGCGAAATTGTGCCTGTTTCGTTCGACACCGAGCCCGGTGAACCCGGCACATTCGTCTTCCAACTTCGCGTAAAAGCGCCGCCCGACGACGGCAACTCGCGCGACAATTCCCGCGAGGCCGAAATCGAAATCATCGACCGCAAAACGCACGTCCTGCTGTTCGCGAGCGGCCCGATGCGTGACTATCAATTCCTCCGCAACCAACTTCATCGCGATTCGTCGATGATCACGGACATCTATTTGCAAACGGCCCAACCCGGCATATCGCAAGACGCCAACAAAATCCTCGACCACTTCCCCAACACGCCCGAGGAACTTTACCAGTACGATTGCATCGTCGCCTTCGATCCCGATTGGACGAAGCTCGACGCGAACCAGGTTGAGCTCGTCGAGAAGTGGGTTTCCGAGGAAGCCGGCGGCCTCATCGCCATCGCCGGCCCAATCGAAACGCCGAAATGGATTCGCAGCACCGAGCACGCCAAACTGCGTGACCTCTATCCCGTCGTATTTCAAAACCGGCTCACGCTGATGGACGACGCCCAGCCCGCCGGCGATACCGCGTGGCCCCTCGCGTTCGAGCGCGCCGGCCGCGAAGCGAAATTCCTGTGGATCGCCAAAAACGCTGAAGAGAGCGAAGCGGCCTGGGACACGTTCCCCGGCGTCTACGGCTACTTCGGTGTGAAAAATGAAAAACCCGGAGCGACCGTCTACGCCCGCTTCTCGAATCCCGAAACCGGCACCGCCAGCCAGCGCCCAGTCTATCTCGCCAGCCAGTTCTACGGCGCGGGCCAGGTGTTATACATGGGCGGCGGCGAATTGTGGCGACTGCGCCGCATCGACCCGCGCTATTTCGAAGTCCTCTACACCAAGCTCATTCGCCATGTGAGCCAGGGCCGCATCCTCCGCGGTTCCTCGCGCGGTGCGCTGCTCGTCGAACGCGATCGCTATGAGCTCGGCGAAACCGCCGTCATTCGCGCCCGCCTTTCCGATCCGCAGCACAAACCACTCACCGTGGAAAGCGTCGCCGCTCAACTTTTGCGCCCGGATGGTTCGACCGAACCCCTTAAACTAACTGCCGACGCGGAACGCCCCGGAATGTACATCGGCCAAGCGACCGTGCTGCAAGAAGGCACTTACCAAATTGCGTTAACGTTGCCCGGCGGCGGTGACGAGCCGCTCACGCGCTATATGCAAGCTCGAGTGCCCGACCTTGAACGTTCGCACGCCGAACGCAACGATCCGCTGCTCACCTCAATCGCCAAAGACACGGGCGGCATTTACTATCAGCACTTCGATGCCGCAATCCACGGCGAAGGCGCTACACCCGCGTTAGGTCACGCCATTAAAAGTCGGGCAGAAATCAAGCTGGTCAAAGGCGCGCCCGACAAGCAATTCGCCAAAGCCCAAATGCAATGGCTGCTCACGATCATCGCCGGCTCGTTGTTTATCGAATGGATCGTCCGCCGCATGAACCGCCTCGCATGATCGCGACGCGATCGATCACTGAACGGAATTAATGAACGACCCAATCCCACAACTGTCGCCCGCCGTTCGCAGCACGCTCGCTGCCGTGCGTCGGCGAATTCGCGCCTATGTGTGGATTGAAGGCCTCGCGCTCTTGGTCCTCGTGGCCGGTTTGGCGTTTTGGCTCGGGATGGCCGCCGACTGGCTCTTCGAACCCTCGCCGCTCACTCGCAAAATCGCAATCGGACTCATATCCGCGATCGGGCTCTTCGTTCTGTATCGGTATCTGCTGCGTCGCGCGTTCGTACCGATCTCCGATGCCACCGCCGCCGTTTTACTCGAACGCCGCTTTCCGAACCTCCAAGATCACCTGATCACTGCCGTCGATGTGGCCCGCGATCGCAGCCAAAATGCGGATTTCCATCCTCATTTCATCTCAGCAACAACCCAAGCCGCCGATCAGTCGATTTCCAGCGTGCGAGTGTCGGACCTGTTCAATCGCGGTCCGCTGCTACGCCGGGTTCTCATTGCCGTGGCACTCGCCGCTTCGGTCGTAACTTTCGCGGCCAGCTCGCGAAACGTCTTCGGCTTCTGGCTCGATCGCATCGCGCTGAGCGAGGAGCCGTGGCCCCGTCGAGTCCAGCTCGAAGTCGTCGGCTTTCCGCCCGATGCCAACGGACAGCGCACACACAAACTCGCGCAGGATGACGACCTCGAGCTGCTGGTCCACGCTAACACAAACGGTTACACGGTCCCCGACGAAGTCGAAATCCGCTTCCGCCTCGCCGATGGCCGCCGGGGGCGCGACACGCTCATCCGCGTCGGCGATGCCACGAAAAGCGAAGGCGATTTCCAACTCTTTCGCTATGAATTCAAACACGTCACCGGTGACATGGATTTCGATATCGTCGGCGGCGATGACCGCGTGCGCGATTTGCATTTGAAGGTTGTCGATCGCCCCGAGCTCTACGCCATCGAGCTGGAATGCAAGTATCCCGAGTACTTGCAACGCGAGCCTCGCCGTCTTGCCGTCACCGGCGGCATGCGAATACCCGAAGGCACGCATCTCGTGCTGCACGCTTCTTCAACGAAGCCTCTCACGGCGGTCCGCGTTCACGGCACGAAGGAAAAGGACGATACGTCGCTCGATCTTGCCACCCAGGGCAATCAAAAACTCGAGTGGGACTACGGCGCCCTCACCGCTGATGATGTGCTGACGGTCAACGTGACCGATAATGACGGCGTCAGCTCGCGCGAACCTTACCGCGTTTCACTTTCGGCGGTGAAAGACGAACTGCCGCAAGTCGCTGTCCGATTGTCCGGCATCAGCAGTGCAATTACGCCCGATGCAATCCTTCCGTTCGTTGGCAAGATCACCGATGACTATGGCCTCGACCA
>JABDGM010000024.1 GCA_013286045.1 Planctomycetota bacterium
GATCGCGCGGAGAAACTTCGGCCGGGGCAGGGCAGGGATTTCGCCGATGCTGCTAGGCTTCGCCGCCCGCGGCGGATCGCTTCGCAGCATGTTCGCCGTGGCCGATACGTCCCACTCGGCGAACGCCTCATCGAACGGCAACGGTTCGACCATTTGAAAGCCGACAATGCTCTTATGAGCACGTTCCATCGCCGCATGAATTGCGGACAGATTCGTAAGCTCGCTCATCGGGCCTTGCATCGCTGCCGCACCCGCAGCCGTCGACTTGTTGGCCGTCGTTTCCCCGCTCCAGCTTCGCCACAGGCTCTTGATTTCACCTGAGTCGATCGGCGTGACGCCATCGTGAAGGATAATCGCATCCGACCGCACGCGGCGCTGTGCGTAATCGATCACCGAGCCAAGCCCGCGGCGCTGGCGGTGGCGGCGGACGGACACCTGCGGAAAGTGCGCGGCGAGTTCCTCGGCCACTTCGTAGGTAGAATCGCTCGAGCCGTCGTCGATGATGAGCACGCCGAATTTCGACGTCAGCTCACTCGCGAGCTCGAGGATTTCGTTCACGTTTTTTCGTAGCCGCGTTTCGCCATTGTAAACGGGCAGTACGACGGTCAAGGACTTGTTGAACACGCTGTCTCCAACGCATTGAGAGTGAGCGAGCGTGCCTCCTGCGTCACTGTCGATCCGTCACCACTACCATCGTCGCACCTTCCGCACTGCTACAGGTTTGTGGAAAAGACAATCTTTGCGCCATCAGTACCGTTTAAAGCATCCTCGCCGCGACTATCTGTAACGAATATCCCGAACCCGCGGCCTCCGCAAAGAATCCGATAGCCGGCGAGCTACGTCTCGCCGGAGCGGTCTCTCCGCGATATGCTGTTTTTCACGCCCCATCTTCTGATCAAATTGAAAACCATGACCTCACCCGTCTCAATTACCCCGGCCTTTTCCGGCCCCGATGGCCTTATAACCGCCGTCGCACAAGACGCCGCCACCGGCGCCGTGCTAATGGTCGCCCACATGAACCGCGAAGCCTGGGACGAAACGCTCGCCAGCGGCCGGGTCGTGTATTTCAGCCGAGCCCGAAAACGACTCTGGCGAAAAGGCGAAGAAAGCGGAAACGTACAAAATGTGAAGGCGGTCTTCGTCGACTGCGATGCCGACACCGTGCTGCTCAAAGTCGAGCAAATCGGCGGTGCGGCGTGCCACGAAGGATACCCGACCTGCTTCTTCCGCCAAGTAACTCCCGACGGCGTGAAGGTCGTTGCCGAGCGAGTATTTAACCCCCAAGAAGTTTACAAAAAAGGATGACGCCGTGAGCCACGAAGCCCGCTTGAAAGAGCTCAAGCTCGAATTGCCGTCGAACGCCCGCACGCTCGGCATGTACAAATTCGTGCTCGTGGACGGTGGCTTAGCGTACGTTTCCGGGCACGGACCGGTAGGGGCGGATGGCACGTCGGTTTGCGGCAGGCTCGGCGAATCGCTGCAAAAAGAAGCCGGTTTCGAAGCCGCCCGCCGCACTGGCATCAACGTCATCCGCAGTTTGCGCGAGCAGTTCGGCAGCCTGGACGCAATCGAGCGGATCGTCAAAACGACCGGCTTCGTAAACGCCGCGCCCGATTTCAAAGATCACCCCGCGGTCATCAACGGCTTCAGCGAATTGATGCGCGACGTTTTCGGCCCGGAAGCAGGTATTGGCTCCCGAAGCGCAATCGGCGTGGCGTCGCTCCCCGGCGGCTGGGCCGTCGAAATCGAAGCCATATTCAAACTATCCGCCAAGTAGGCAGCGTCAAACTAGCCGCCAGGCAGGCAGTCCCCGGCTCTGCCAGGGGTTAAATCAACGCCGCGTTCAGGCACACCAAAAACCCCCGGCAGAGCCGGGGGCTACCTGCATTCCAGGAGTGGCAACTCCCGCTAGATACCTTCGTGATCGAACGCTTCGTTAGCGAGTATCACGACTTGGTGCCGGCTCCGGTCCATGTAAACGCCGAGCATGTATCCCAGCCCCAAATTCAAAAGTGCGATGATTGCGACGTACCAAACCATGAAAAGCTCACCCAGGGCCGGAAACTTCTAGACACAGCTTTAGTCTAGGTTACAAAACGCCGCGAATTCGGCTCACGACAGCCGCTGACGGACGTAGCGATTGTCCGGCTTCCGGATACTCGTGACCGGGGACGAATTTACTTCCTCAGCGGCGCCTGTGGATCCCGCTGGCGGGCTTCCAACGCGTGCACGAACCCCGGCGAAGCGTCACCGATCGTAATGATTTCGCTTTCGGCGCCAGGCGACTTCGGCCGCACGATAACAACGACTTCCGCCGACGTACTGCGCTTCATGATTTCATCAAACGATGCCTGTTCAGCGGCGCTCAAGTTTTGCGGCGCGGGAGATTTCGTTTCGGCGATCGCCGTCGGAGTCGTTCCAGCAGGCGGCGCTATGGGGTCGCTAGGTGCCTGCGCGCGAATGAGCGGAGCAGTGCCCGCAACGTCGCCCGGCTTCCCATTCTTGGCGTAAACGTCTTTCAAGCCGAGCCGATCAAGCTCGCCATGAACAGAGTCGAGCCCAGCGTACAACCCCTGCCTGCCTTCGTAGTCCGCGGCGTAGCAAACGCCAATCAACTGACCCTGCGTATTGAACAGTCCACCGCCGCTGCGGCCTTCTTCGGGAGCACCGCTGACCTCGATGTTCGACGGGCCAAGATAGTGGTCGAGTTCAATAACGCGCTGAGGCAGTAGAGTTGGATCTTTTCCATTGCTACAGCCAATCGTGGCAACCCGGTCGCCGTGTCCAATTTGCGTATGGTCTGGCGCGATCGGCACGACGGGAACTTGGCGATTGGGCTTAATGCTGATGAACGCCACATCGCGCTCCAAATCGAAACTGATGAGCGTCCCCGGGAACTGCTGGGATACTTGCAGGCCGTTCGGGCCGACGTCGAACATCTCGACCGTCATCGGGCCTTTGCCCTTGGAATCACGGAACAGATGACCGCACGTAAGAATCAAAGCCTCGCCGCTGCGGGAGTCGATGATCGTCCCCGTGCCGGATGACCGGCCTTGAGGGTCATCGACACGAATGCGAACCGTCGCGGCCATCAGATTCGGCGGAAAGTCGTTCGACGCGGTTTGACGAGCAGGAGCGTCACCCGGCGCTTGGCCCGCGCCCGTAATCGGAATTTGGATGGATCCAGGTTGTCGTCCTAGTGAAGGTGGTGCCGAGGCCGAGTTCGAACCAAGCTGCGGCGCCGGCCCTTGGGCCGTTGTTCTGAGCGCTGCGCCGGGATCGGGCGATTGGGTGCGCGTGCGACGCTGCTGCACCACGACGTCCTTCGCATGCTCGAACATCTGTTCGAGATCTTCGATGCTTGTCGCGCCGACCTTACGATCGACTTCGCGGCCATCGACGAGCATCACGAAGCACGGAATGCTGTGAACGTTAAACTGCTGCGACGTTTGAGAATCGCGCGTCGTGTCGATTTCCCGAATCGGGTAGCTCGCCTGCTCGAGCGCGTGCATCGTCGGCTTCATGCCCATGCACGGGCCACACTGCGGCGACCAGAAATCGAGCAACACGATTTCCGAATTCGCGCCGTAGGCCGTGAGGCTTAACGACGTAACTACCAGCGCGAGCGCCGCGGCTGCGGGGCACCGCCCGTAGGGTAGTCGGACCATCCGTCCCTCCTTGGAAGGTGTGGTCGGCATGCCGCCGTGGCGACGTCGGTCACCGCGAGGACATCACGCCTGGCCTGAAGATCGCAATTCACGCTGCCGGTTGATTAGCATCCTGCTAATCGCGGGGGTGGCAGAGGAATTCGGGTGCGAGCTGGGTCGGGCGCGTAAAGCGAACCAGTGGGTGTTGATTGGCGTCGGTATCGATACGGGCGATCCGGCGCTGGGGCGACACTTTCCACGACTTCCATGATTCGTACAAGGCCAGCTTGGCCGACCAACGAGCGAACGCACTCCCGAAGAGCGGGAGGGCGGGCTACAATGACGCGGCGAATGCCGACGGACATGCGTGCTAGCATGCGATTCGTCTCGGCTTTCCCGCAACAATCTCAATTTCACCGCAGAAAACTGCAGCTTTATTGTGCGACGCATTCTCGTTACTTCCGCCCTGCCCTACGCCAATGGCGACATCCACATCGGGCATTTGGTCGAGTACATCCAGACAGATATCTGGGTGCGGTTCCAAAAACTGATCGGGAACCGCTGCCTATATATGTGCGCGGATGACACACACGGCACGGCGGTGATGATAAGCGCCCGCAAAGCCGGTGTCACCGAGGCCGAATTTATTGCTCAAATGCAAGCTGCGCACGAGCGTGATTTCGCCGCGTTCGACATTCGCTTCGATAACTACGGCAGCACTAACAGCCCCGAAAATCGCATACTGTGTGAGCAAATCTGGACGTCAATTCGCGAAGCCGGCTTAGTGAAGTCCCGCGACATCGAGCAGCTCTTCGACCCGAAGGCCGGAACGTTTCTCGCCGATCGATTCGTGCGCGGAACCTGTCCCAACTGCAAATCGCCCGATCAGCCCGGCGACAATTGCAGCAAGTGTGGCCACCACTACAGCCCGACCGAGCTAATCGATCCGCGCAGCACGCTCAGCGATGCGACGCCCGAGCTTCGCAAAGCGCTCCACCTATTCATTGAATTGGAAAAACTGCACGCCTTTCTCGAAGACTGGACGCAAAGCGGCAAACATCTGCAGCCCGAGATCGCCAACTATTTGAAAGGGCATTTTCTCGGCGAGCCGCTACGCGATTGGGACATCTCGCGACCGGCGCCCTACTTCGGCTTCGAAATTCCCGATAGCCCCGGCAACTACTGGTACGTGTGGTTCGACGCGCCAATCGGTTACATGGCCTCGACGCAGCAATGGTGCGACCGCCACGGCGAGAAGCTCAACGATTGGTGGCGATCCAATGACTGCGAAATCCACCATTTCATCGGCAAAGACATTACCTACTTCCACACGCTCTTCTGGCCCGGAATGCTGAAGACGGCCGGTTACAGCCTGCCAGAGAAAGTCCACATCCACGGCTTCCTCACCGTGGATGGCGAGAAGATGTCGAAAAGCAAAGGCACGTTCGTCGCCGCGAAGACGTACCTGAAACATCTCGACCCGAGCTATCTGCGGTACTTCTACGCCACGAAGCTCTCTTCGCGAGTAGAGGATTTGGATCTCGTCATCGACGAGTTCGTAGCCAAGGTGAATACCGATCTCGTGAACAAGGTGGTCAACCTGGCGAGTCGCACAGCAAAGTTCGTCGAAAGCAGCGGGCTGTCGCCCACCTACCCCGACGACGGCGGCCTGTTTGCCGAGGCCGCCAAACTGGGCGCGGAAATTCGCGACGCCTACGAAGCCACCGATTACAGCCGGGCCGTGCGACTCATCGTCGGCCTGGCCGATCGGGCGAATCCGTACGTCGAAGATCGCAAACCGTGGGATCTCAAGAAAGACCCCGCCCGGGCGCGCGAGCTACAAGATGTCTGCACCGTCGCCCTGAATTTATTCCGACAAATCATCATTTATCTCTCTCCAGTGTTGCCGCGACTCGCTGAACAATCTGCTGACCTGCTCAGTGACCCAATCCAGCACTGGGACCAATCGCAACAACCGCTAGTTGGCACCCGCATCAACAAATTCAAGCACCTGCTCCAGCGAGTGGAAGAAAAGGACGTCCAAGCCATGATCGAAGACAGCAAACCCACCCCCGGCGAGTCCGCTTCAGCGGACCGGCAACCGGGCGCCGCATCCCAATGGAACGACTCCGGCGATTCACTCGCCGCCGAGCCCCTCGCCCCCGAGTGCACCATCGACGACTTCGCCAAAATCGACCTCCGCGTCGCCCGCGTGATCGCCGCCGAAGAAGTCCCCGAAGCCAAGAAGCTCATTAAGCTCACACTCAGCCTCGGCGGCGATACGACGAAAAACGTTTTCGCCGGGATCAAAGAAGCGTACAAGCCAGCCGATCTTGTCGGCAAATTGGTCGTCTGCGTCGCAAACCTCGCCCCTCGGAAGATGAAATTCGGGGTCAGCGAAGGAATGGTCACCGCCGCGAGCACCGAAGGCGCACCGCCAAGTGAAGTGTTTGTGATCACCGCCGACCAGGGCGCCGTGCCCGGGCAGCGCGTCCACTGAGCCGCGTCACGCTCCCGCCGTGACTTTGACATATCGCGACGTGCCTTTTAGAGTGAAGCCCGCAGTTTCAACGGTCCTGGAGCGAGCTTTTTATGCCTCGCGCACGCTTGCATCGATCGAGCGTTGTAGTCGGCGTCATCGCGGCGTGTTTGCTGGTGCTCCTCTGCGTGCCGGGTCGCATTTATGAGCTCTATCCGGGCAGCTCGATCAAGTTTGAGCACGGCTGGCCGCTTGTGTATCTGCGCCGCGAAACGGTGGTAACGCCGCCCACGGCAACGACGTTCAAAAATTATCGCAGCTCGCTCGATTCGCTTCCCATGGGCGGAATCCCGTGGCTGTCCGCAGACAACTGGCGGTTCTGGGAGGCCGCAGATTTTACCGATACTCCGAGAAGAGAATTCAGCCCCGTCGATCTCGCCTTCGACGCCCTCCTGCTTCTGCTGCTCCTGACCTCGATCGTGATCCTCTTCGAATACCGCCGCCGTCGGCGCGCAAGTATTCTCAGCTTCAGTCTGACCGACGGGTTTGTCGCTCTAACGCTCGCATGCTGCGCGCTCGGCTGGTTCGCCCTAATTAGAAACACCTTTCAGCGCGAAGTCGCCGCACAAGCCGCGCTTGAGGACGAAGACAGCCCCGGCAGTTGCGAAGAGGTATGCATTGCCCCCGCTTGGACCCGCTCGCTTGTCGGCGATCGATGGATGCCATTATTCATGTAACGTGCTGGCAAGATCGACGCCGGCGCGGACATCGTCAAGCTTCCCGTATTATGCGATGACATGCGGGCGTTACCCTACTCAACGGAGCTTGCGTTGTATGGCCCCATATTCGGCGATGGCCACTACCCCTACGCCCGCCTCAAAGTGATTCGCCAGCTACAGACGCTGTGCGTCGGCACTTATCCGCGTCTCGATGATCGCGATGTCCGAGAACTGAGCCAATTGAGCAGTCTAAAGAAGCTGATACTGCCCGAGGGCACAGCCACGCCGGAGATTATCGACCGGCTGCAAACGGCTCTACCGCGCTGTACGATAGTACAAGCCGACGCGGATTTATAAGTGCGGCGCGTGCCGCATACGCTTGACCAGCGCTGACCGTCTTAAGCAAGTCTCTGACGAATCTCCCCTTCGAAACCTTCCATGGGAAAGCTGAGCCATTTCGACGACGCCGGCGCCAGCCGCATGGTCAACGTCGGAGACAAACCCGTATCGAAACGCCTGGCCCGGGCGAGCGGCTTGGTGCACATGAACGCCACCACGCTGGCGCTCATTCTGGATAAGCGGCTCGCCAAAGGCGACGTGCTCGAAATCAGCCGAGTCGCCGGAATCATGGCCGCCAAGCGCACGGCAGAGTTGATCCCGCTATGCCACTCTTTACCGCTGGACTCCGTCACGATCGACTTCTCACCGATCGATGAGCAAACGCTCCGCATTGAGGCCACGGCCGAAATCGAAGCCAAAACTGGCGTCGAAATGGAAGCTCTAACCGCCGTCAGCGTCGCCGCGCTCACGATTTACGACATGTGCAAATCTGTCGACCGCGGCATCACGGTCGGCACCATCCAGCTCGAAGAGAAATCGGGCGGCCGCAGCGGTCATTGGCGGCGCGACGCGGCAAAATAGCCAGAGTGCAACGCACTTCGGATCCTCCGCGATCACGTTATTCGACGTTCTCCGCTTCGCGCGCAATCCTCTCCGCCAGCTCGGATGAGTTCACTTCGTGTGCGACATCCACGAACCGGCACTCGCTAAGACTCCGAAACCACGTGCCCTGCCGTTTCGCGAACCGCCGCGTGTGGTAAATGATTCGCGACACCATTTCGTCGTGGCCATATTCGCCGTTTAGAAACGCAATCGCTTCGTTGTAGCCCACCGCTTGTCGCGCGGTGCGGCTAAGATCATGCCCGTTCTGGATCAGACCGCGGACTTCATCGACGAGCCCCGCATCGACCATCGCTCGGACCCGCGATTCAATCCGCCGATGCAACTCTTCCCGCTGCCGTCGCAGCACGAACACGCGGCACTCGTCGGCCGCCATGCCATCTTCAAACTGAAGCTGCTGATGGCTTAACGGCTCGCCGGTCGCGCGGAAAACTTCCAGCGCACGTATCAGGCGTCTCGTGTCGTTCGGATGTATGTTCGATGCCGCGATCGGATCGACCTGCGCGAGCCGATCGAACAATGCCTGGCTACCCACATGCTCCAACTCCGCCTCAATTTCGCGGCGTAGATTCCAATTCGCAGGCGGCCCCTCGAAAAGCCCTCGCAACAGACTCTTCAAATAAAGCGGTGTCCCTCCGACAAAAAGTGGTTCCTTTCCCCGGGCGCGAATGTCCGCCACCACCGCTGCCACCGCATCCACGTATTGGGCTACGCTGTACTCCTCCGTCGGGTCAACAATGTCGATCAGATGGTGCGGCACCAATTTGCGAATCTCTCGCGAAGGCTTCGCGGTGCCAATATCCATCCCGCGATAAATCGCCATCGAATCGAGCGAGATGATCTCCGCACCAAGGCGTTGGGCCAGCGCGACGCCAATAGCCGTCTTCCCCGCGGCGGTCGCCCCCGTAAGAAACCAGCAATCGTGAAAAGTCGTTGTCATAGGCCGGACGAACTTCGAGGCAACATGGAAATGCGGTCTCGCTTGCGGCATCGCCTTTCGCTACCTAAACTGTGACCAAGACTATTGTTGTGACCGAAGCTTTGGTTGGGAATACGACACCTTATGAGTAGCGCTGCTCCACTTGAAAAACTGGAACGAACGATCGCCTCTCGGGCCGCAAAGCCGAACGAAAAATCGTACACGAGCCAACTCCTGGCCGGCGGCCTCGAAAAGATTGGGGCCAAAATCACCGAGGAGGCCGGCGAGGTCGTTGAGGCTGCCGGCGAATCCGGTGACGCCGGACGCGAGCACTTTATCCGCGAAGTAGGCGACCTCATTTACCACCTGCTGGTGCTGATGCAGCATCGCAAATGCACGCTGGCCGACCTCGAGTCCGAACTCGCCCGCCGCTTCGGTGTCTCTGGTCTGTCAGAAAAAGCATCGCGTAAATCGAACGCTCAGGCAGAGAAAACCTCGCAAAAGCCGTCCTCAACAGCGACAAAATCTCGTGCGCCACGCAAGAAGCCGACAGCCAAACCGAAAGCAAAAGCGAAGGTAAAATCAAAAACCAAACGCTAACCCCGCTTGGCAGTATCGACCCATGACCGAGAACCTTCGCATTGGCATCCCGAGCAAAGGCCGCCTCGCCGAGATGGCCTCGCAGTTGCTTGTCGAAGCGGGCCTGAAATTCCGCCGCCAAGACCGCAGCTTGTTCGCCCGCGTTCGCGACATGCCGATCGAGGTCACGTTCCTGCGTACCGACGACATCCCCGTGTTGTGCGCCGAGGGCGCAATCGACATGGGGATCACCGGGGGCGACCTGATCGAAGAGACGGGCGTCGAGCTAACAACGCGATTGCCGTTAGGAATGGGCAACTGGCGGCTCTCGATATGCGTCCCCGACGATAGCTCCATCAAGAAGCCAACTGATTTGGCAAACCGCCGCATTGCCACAAGCTTTCCTCACGTCACTCAAACGTATCTCGAGCGGCATAAGATTACTGCCCACATCGTGCAATTGACGGGCTCCGTAGAAGTGATGATCACGCTCGGAATTGCCGACGCGATCGTCGATCTCGTCGAAACAGGCAGCACGCTCGCGGCGAATCGATTGGTCGTGTTAGACGACTTGGGCCGCTACGAAGCCGTCCTCGTGCAAAACAAAACGACGCCCCACACGCAATTGGCCGATCGCGTGGTCCGCCGCCTCGAAGGCATCGTGATCGCCCGTAGCTACTCGCTCCTGGAATACAACGTGCCAGAAGCCAAACTCCGCGAAGCGGAAAAAATCACCCCCGGTTTCGAGTCTCCGACCATCAGCAAACTCGAAGAATCCGGCTGGTTCGCCGTCCGCGCCATGGTGAAGCGCAGCCAAGTGATCGAAATCATGGAGCAATTAGACGCCCTCGGTGCCACGGCGATCCTGGAAACTGCCATCACCAATTGCAGACTCTAAGGCAGATCCCGATAGTGATTGCTAGCGTCGCTTTCACGATTGCAATTTCTCATTGCCGGTCGCTTCGTAGTTAGCTAAACTTCGCCGCTTTTCTACCTCCTCGTCTGCCACTCGGCCAATTTCGCCTGTGCGCTGTTCGCGTCGTGATCACGATCGCTCTCGACACCCTTGCGCTCGCGCTGCGCGCTGTGGCCTTATCCTGCTACTGCTTCTTACCGGCTGCGTCTCAGTCGACAAACGGCTCGCCCCCTCCAACTTCCGCGATTGGACGCCCGAGCAAGCAGTGTTGCCCACAGCCGAATTCAACGGCAATCAGGTCACGGTGCGCAACGTTCGCAACTGCAAGTACTTCGCGAACGACGTTTACATGGTCGACTACTACGACAAACCGATCGATTTAAGTCGCGTGCGCGGCGCCGACTACATCGTCGTGCCGTTCGACGGCGCACCCGCAATCGCCCACTGCATGCTAAGCTTCCAGCTCGACAACCCCGGCGGCCAGCCCGAGCATTTAGCCGTCAGCGTAGAAACACGCAAAGAGCGGAACGAAAAATACAATCCGCTCGCCGGCAGCTTCAATCAATATGAGCTTATCTACGTAGTGGCCGATGAGCGCGATGTGATCCAATTTCGCAGCGTATACAACGGCGAGCACGTCTATCTGTACCACACCACCGCTACTCCCGACGCCGCCCGAGAGCTGTTGGTTGACATTCTGAACCGCGTAAACAAACTCGCGAAGGAGCCCGAGTTTTACGACACGCTCACGAACAACTGCACATCGAACATTGTGCAGCACGTGAATCGCATTCACCCGAACCGCATTTCGATTGACTACCGCACACTGCTTCCCGGCTATTCCGATCAGCTGGCATACGAAGATGGCCTCATCGAGCACCACGGCACATTCGCCGAGACCAAACAGCAGGCATACGTGAACGACCTCGCCCAGCGATACGCCGGCCGCGAGGATTTCTCAGAGGAAATTCGCCGTCGGTAATTCCTACCGTTTTCACTCCAATATAAAAAATAGTTTATCGTTTTGACCCGTCGCCGCTCGATCGACTATATTCATCGTAGATGGAGGTCGGCATGAGACGCGCGTTCACCCTCGTTGAAATTCTTGTAGTCATCGCGATCATCGGCGTTTTGGTAGCGCTGTTGCTCCCCGCCGTGCAAGCCGCCCGCGAATCGGCGCGTCGCATGCAATGCCAAAACAATCTGAAGCAGATCGGCGTCGCGCTTTTGAACTACGAATCGAATCACAAAGTATTTCCCTCCGGATACATCTCCGACATCGATTCGAATAACAACGACACTGGCCCCGGTTGGGGCTGGGCCGCGCTCATTCTCCCGCAAATGGAAGAGAGTGGCATCTACGACATGATCCACCAAAATTTGCCGATCGAAGACCCGGCGAATAAGGACGTGCGCCTGTTCTCGATCGTTTCTTATCTCTGTCCCACCGAAGATTTTCGCCGCACCTGGACCGCCAAGTCGAGCGGCGGCACCGCAATTTGTGAAGTTGCCGAGTCCAACTACGTCGGCGTTTACGGCACCGGCGAACCCGGCTCCGACGGCGACGGCATTTTCTTCCGCAACAGTAAAGTGACAGTGAAAGACATTACGGATGGCACCAGCAAAACCCTAGCCGTCGGCGAGCGAACTCATCAACTCGGCCCCGCGACGTGGGTCGGCTCAGTGACCGGCGCCGCACTCTTTCCACAAGATGAAAACGACCAGTCTCAAGCCGTCACGGAAGGCGGCCCCGGCATGACACTCGGCCACGCCGGTGAAAACGCAACCCCTGGCTCGCCCGGTCAAGACATTAACCAGTTCTACAGCCTGCACGGCAGCGGCGCACACTTCCTGTTCGCCGACGGTCACGTGTCGTTCATTCGCTCCGACATAAACTACGACACCTATCAGGCCCTGGCCACGCGCGCAGGCGGCGAAACGATCTCGGAAACTTACTGATGCGACGCCTCCTTTCATTTGCGCTGAGCGTGGCGGTCGTTGGTTGCGGCAAACCCGCCGTCACGCAAATCAAAGCCAATGTGCCCATCGACCAAGTACCCGCGGCCGTGCTAAAAACCGCCCACGCGAAAGATCCCAGCGTTCGGTTTAACGACGCGATCAAGCGCGCCGACGGCGTCTACGAGGTACAGGGCAAAAACGCCAAGGGAAAGTTAATTCGAGTAGAAGTCAAAGAGTCGGGCGAGTTCGTGAAATTCGGCTAGCCACCGAGCGGCGTTATTCACCAATAATCTTCACCAGCACCCGCTTCTTCCGTCGGCCGTCGAATTCGTAGTAAAAAATGTGCTCCCACGGCCCAAGGTGCAGCTTTCCCTCGGTGATCGCGACGACTACTTCGCGCCCCATAATCTGACGCTTGTGGTGAGCATCCGCATTGTCTTCCCCAGTTCGATTGTGCTGATACCGTTCCGGCGAAGGATCAAACGGCGCCAGTTCCTCCAACCATTTGTCATAGTCGTGATGTAGCCCAGACTCGTTGTCATTAATGAACACGCTAGCCGTGATGTGCATCGCGTTAACGAGCACAAGTCCATCCTGCACACCGCTCTCCGCGACAAGCCGCTCCACATCGCGGTGAATCGATACGATCGCCCGCCGTTGAGGGACATTCATCCACAGTTCTTTGGTCAGAGTTTTCATACAGGGCATTCTATTAGCCCAGCCAGGCGCTAAGTAGATGCGGTTTGACAAACGGGTGTGTACAATACCCCCATCTCGAATTATGCGTTTACACGGACGCATTCACGTATTGCTTAGAACAAATTGAGGGGATGAGCTAATGCAACGAACGACTATTGCTGTAGGACTTCTCAATGCTGTTTCAATTCTGATACTGAGCGGCCCAAGTGCGTCCGCTCAAACCGTTGCGATCGTGAGCACGAATCGGGGTTGGTACACGGAAACAGGAATTCATCTCGACGGCACCAATTACATCACGGGCGATCATCACAGTACGGGCTGCAGCCCGTGTCAATCTGATTTTCGCAGCTACTTCGTTTTTGATTTAACAAACTACCCGGTCCCATTCGCTTCGGCAAAACTTGCGCTCAACGAGCCGGCAACCGGCTATAAGAGCCCTGACCCAAGCGAAACCTATGAACTCCACGATGTCACCACGCCAATCTCCACGCTCACGTTCGGAGGCGGCGTCGCGGCCCACACCGATCTCGGGACCGGCATCGTCTACGGTAGTCGCGTAATTAACTCGACAGAAGTTGGTACGTTGGAGATCAACCTCAACCCTGCCGCGATTGCTGCACTCAATTCTGCCCGCGGAGGGTTCTTTGCCATCGGTGGATCGCTAACCACGCTCGACAATATCCAAAACGAAGAACGCATCTTCGCGGCCACGCAAGACCCTCCCATTGTTGCCGAGCTACGAGTGACTCTGGTGCCAGAGCCCGCAACGCTGCTCTTTGCCGCTGTTTTCGCCGGCTCGCTGTATATGCGGCGACCACCACGCCGCGCTGCCCTCGCAAATCGCCACTTCACCAATACGAAGTTGTAGTCGACCGATTCGCTTACAAACCGCTCGCACGCAGTTCCACCGGCACATCGCGAAGTGCCTCATCCGGCAGCACAAACGAGCTGCCCACCAGTTCCGCGTTGTCGTTGATGAGATCCGGGAATCGAATCCCGGGCAGCAACGCGACGGCAAAAACTTCTTGCACCGCTTCCTCGAACTTCAGAAATGCCACGACCTGCCCGCGCTGTGTGTCGACAACCCACACGCCGCAGGTTCGGTCAGCCTCTTGCAAGCGCTCCGTGATTTGAATGCCGCTGAATACCGCGGTCTCACGAACTTGTGAAAGGCCGATAAACGCGAGGTTGCCGACCATCTCCATGCCGCGCGTGAAACCATCGAGCCGCACGATCGGTTCGTACCGCCCGCTGTTCAAATCGACAAATCCAAGACTGCCGGTTCCCGATTCGAGCAGCCACAACTTTCCGCCGTGCCAGCGCGGCGAGTGAGGCATCGAAAGGCCGCTCGTGATGATCTCCTGCGTCTCGATATCAAGCAGAATGCCGCCGCTCTTTTTATTCTCGCGCCAACCGCCGCCTGTATCGGTCGCACCAAGTGCCGTCGCCCACGTCGGCCGGCCATCTTTCAGACCCAGCCCGTTGAGATGACACCGGTCATCCGGCGTCAATTGCGAAATAAACTTCGGCCGCCAAACCGGCGCAAAGCTATGCTCCGGGTCGTGCGTGGCAAGGCATGAAAATCGCGTGTTGACGAACCAGAGCTGCTCGTCGACATAAGCCATCTCATGAATTTGAATATCGCCCGTAACATGAGCCGAGCGCGGCAGATAGCAAGCATCGTGCTTGCCCTGCGGTTCCAGTTTCGCGGCAACTGCCGGCACATTGCGGAACTCCCAAACATCCACCGCGGTCCCAATCGCCAGACGACCCGGGGCGACGGCCAACCCCATCGGCTTGTTGAACGCCCGAAAGTGCGTGTTAATGACGCCGCCGTCGGAACGCACGACCACCAGCTTCCCCGCCTGATACGTAGTGACGAGCAGCGAACTTCCCAACTGATCGAGAATCGCCGGGAAGTTGCTCGTGTGCACGCTGCGCAGCGGCGATGGCCCTGCATCGGTCGCTGGCTCGCCGTTGGATGCGTCACTGCTCATACGGCATGAGTATAGCTTCGGCTTCAACGCCGGCGACGGAAATGAACTTGCCTTCGGCGATCGCTTCCCCCAACGCCGTCACCCGTCGGAAATAATAGTTCGACGGCCGCCGGCCAAGCAACTTCTGCTGCATATTTTCGCACAGTAAATCAGCCGCGTCTTGCACCAGAGGGTCGCTACTCCGCGCCCCGTACAAACTCGTGGTCAGTATTGTAATCACATCCTGGCACCGCAGCGAAAGCTCCGCCATGCGACATTGCCGGTCCGCCAACTTCAATTGAAAGCGGCTCATCGTGCCCGATATTTCCAATGCCATCCGCTGCAACCGCTCGCAAGCAAATTCCGCATGCTCATGCAGCGACTTCGACATCTGCGGCAAATTTGGCTTCGCGAGCGGCGTCAATCGTTTGCCCGCGACCCACTTCATATACGGCAACGCCACGCCCTTCAGCGCCCACATGTGCGCCGGATTAAGCGGATTCGGCTGCCGAATGCCCGCCGCCGCCAGCGTTTTTCCGATCGGCTCGAAATACGTCTTGCCATGATGCTTCACGAGAGATTTGAAAAAGCCCATCCCCAGCATTTCGCCTTCGCCCTCGTAAACGCACGGGGCGAGGTACTCGTGAATGTTATCGCCGAAACTGTGACCATGCAGGAACGACCGCCCGCCGTGCGTCTTCATAAAGTATTCAATGGCCGCGTGCTTCTGCGCCTCGCTGCCAAAAATCTTCGCGACGATGCACTCCATTTCGCCACGATAACCCCGGTCGATTAGCCCAGCGCACCACGCCACCAGCGCGTCGCACGCGACGATGAGCCCGGCAATCTCGCCAAGCCGACGCTGAACGAGCTCGCGCGAAGCAATCTCAGCCCCATACGTGCGGCGAAATCTCGCCCACGGAATAATACTCGCCATCATGAGCCGCATCGTCCCCGCCGCATTCGCGCACAGGGCGACGCGTCCGAGATTCAAACCATGATAAGCAATCGTCAGCCCGTCCCCGCGCGGAGCCGCGAGCAGGTTCGCCGCCGGCACGCGAAAATCGCGAAAGATGATCCCGCGGTTATATGTATGTTTGAGCGCCCAAAGCCCATATTTCCGAAGTTGGAAGTGCTCGTTCTCCTCCGCCGGCAGTTCTACGATCAGCACCGCAGGCTTACCTTCGATCAGGCACACCAACCCAATCGTCCGTCCCGGCACCACGTTGGTAATGAACAACTTCTCGCCGTTCACAATGTACTCATCACCCTCAAGCCGCGCCGTCGTTCGCAACGCGGTTAAATCGCTTCCCGCACAAGGTTCCGTCAGCGCGAACGCGCTCAACCGCGAGCCATCAGCGAGCCCAGGCAGAAATCGCTGCTTTTGCTCCGGGCTGCCGAACGTCCGCACAGGATCCACCGCCCCGATGCATCCATGCACCGACGCAAGCCCCGCCACAGTCGGATCAACAAGCGCCATCCGCGTGAGAAACGGCGCGAACGAACTGAACGGAGCGCCCGAACCACCGTGCTCTTTGCCAACCAGCAGACCCCAATACCCGGCCGCCCCTAAATCGGCCAGTACCCCTTCCGCAATCTTCCCTTCGTCGTTGCGCAGCGTCCCGGCCGCCTTATGACGCTGGACAACCGCCACTGAGTCGTCCATCACGCGCTGCACGTCCGGCGGCGTCACCGGCGGCGTGCTCTGAAACAGCTCGACCGGCACCCCCCGATCCCAAACCGCCCGATGCGCCGGGCTATTCACCGTTTGATATTGTGGTGCAAACAGCGCTTCGACCTGATCGTCGGCCGTATCAATCGCCCCGGTCCGCCGCGCCTCATCCGCGCTCTTGCCGCCCAGCGCGAGCGCCGTTTCGGCAAATGATTTTCCTTCGTGCCCACTCGACGGCGGCGACTCGATAGTCATTGCGAATCCTTTTATTTTCGCGCGGGAATCTATTCCATTATACGTCAGCCGACGGCCCGCGGTTGTTGCCTCAAGGCCCACAGCCTATCATGGTTCTCCACCACCGCCCATGCGGTTTTCAACGTGCGATTTAGATCCGCTCACAGGTCCAAATTAATAAAACTAACCACGGAGACACGGAGGACACAGAGAAAGACAATTCGCTTCAGACAGGATTTACATGATTCACAGGATGTCGGATTCGATATATATCTCCTGTCGATCTTGTTAGTCCTGTCAAGATTCTTTCTTCTCCGTGTCCTCCGTGCCTCCGTGGTTATATTCCATTCTTCGTTCGGAATTCAGCCATGCACGACCCACGAATCGACCAGCTCGCCAACGTCCTTCTCGACCACAGTTGCCAAATTAAAAAAGGCGAGCGCGTCTTCATCGAAGCTTTCGATCTGCCCGAGCCGACACTCGTCTGCCAACTCGTCGAAGGTGCCGCCAAACGCGGCGCCAGCGCCGTCGTCAGTTGGAAGTCGAACGAGATTCTTCGCTCGCTCTACAAATCGGGCACCGACGAATCGATGAAGTTCATCGGCGAGCTCGACTTGGCTCGCATGCAGAAAATGGCGGCCTACATCGGCATCCGCGGAGCCGCCAACAGTAGCCAGTTCGCGGACGTCCCCCAACCCAAAATGGACCTCTACCAGAAGCATTGGTGGAAGCCGGTCGCCGACTACCGCGTTGGCAAAACGAAGTGGGTCGTCCTCCGCTACCCCACCGATTCATTCGCTCAAGCCGCCAACATGAGCACCGCCGCCTTCGAAGATTTTTACTTTGACGTCTGCACCGCCGACTACGCCGCCATGGCCAAGGCCCAACAGCCGCTCGTCGCCCGCATGCAGAAAGCCGACCGCATCCGCATCGTCGCCCCCGGCACGGAACTCGAATTCTCAATCAAGGGAATTCCGATCATCCCCTGCGCCGGCGATCGCAACATCCCGGATGGCGAAGTCTTCACCGCCCCCGTCCGCGACAGCATCAACGGCCACATCCGCTTCAACACGCAGTCGCGCTACCAAGGCACGGTCTACGAAAACGTCGAGTTCGAATTCAAAAACGGCAAAATCGTCGACGCCAAAGCCAACGATACTGAAAAGATCAACTCGATCCTCGATTCCGACGAAGGCGCCCGCTACTGCGGCGAATGGGCAATCGGCGTCAACAATCGTGTCCGCCACCCAATGCTCGACACGCTCTTTGACGAAAAAATCGGCGGCTCGTTCCATCTCACCCCCGGCCAGGCCTACGAAATCGCCGACAACGGCAACCGCAGCCGCATCCATTGGGACCTCGTCCTCATCCAGCGCCCCGACTACGGCGGCGGCGAAATCTGGTTCGATGGCGAGCTCCTCCGCAAAGACGGCCGCTTCCTTCCCGCCGATCTGCAAGGACTCAACGAAGGCCTCTAGCGATTGCGCAAATGCATCAGCGTGCTAATCAACGCCAGCATCGCTTCGGTCAATAACGCCAGCGGCACGCGATAGCGAGACTCACGCGCGCAACTTTTTTCAAACTGACCGATCAAATCGTGCCGCATCGTCTCGCTTTTGCTCTCGAGCGAAGCCCATCGCTCAATCGCATCTCGCCCCCCTCGGCGCGCAATTCCAGAATAGGGATGCCAAACGTCCATGACGCCGCCCGCGGCCTAAGAATTTGAGAAGGGATGCAACGACAAAACTCACGCCGAAGAGACAGAGCGCACCCCCCAAGGTTCGCGGCCCAGAACCAAAAAAGACACAAAGGGACGCACTCAGACAGCCCAGGGCAAAGCCCCGGGTAGAAATCTCACAACCCTTCGCGCCTAATCGGCTTCCGAAAAATAGTTCTTCCGCGCATACACCCGCACATAATCAATGTCGTGATACTGCGGAAAAACGGTCGACTCGTCCGGATCGCCCGGCCAAGCCCCGCCCACTGCCGTGTTCAAAATTAAGTAGTGCGGCGTATGAGGAATCCCCACGTTGGTCTTGTGAATTTGCTCCCCATCAATGAACCACGCGATCTGCCCCGGCTCCCATTCAAGCACGTAGTTGTGAAAGTCTTGCGTAAAATCCTTGCTCCCTCGGTACGTCCCCGAGCTGGACTTCTTCTCGCCGTCGAACGTGTAGTAATGCAGCGTGCCGTAGAGCACGTTCTTTTCGTGCCCCAGGAATTCCATGATGTCAATTTCACTGTACCACGGCCGATCCTCCGGAATTGTTCGCTCCTTGCCCGCCGCAACCGTGTCGGCCATCAACCGCTCCATGGCCCAGTCGCGGTTCTGCGGGTACAGCCAGTACGCCGGCCACACCCCCTTACCGCCAGGCAACCGACCACGAATTTCAAACCGCCCATACACGGGCGAGAACTTGCCGCTTGTATCCACGCGGCCGCTCGTGAAGTGCTGCGAACCAAAGTCGCGCTTCCGGCTGCGTAGCCGCAAGCACCCATCCTGCACATACACTTCATCAGGCAGATAGTACTGCAGTTCGTTGTGTTTGCTTTGCTCTCGCGTTAGCACGTTCCACTTCTTAGGCGAGAGCTCCTTCTCATTAAACTCATCCTGCCAGACGAGTTCCCAACCATTCGATTTGGGAGGTTGCGGTTCGTCGCCGAAAGCCGTGGAACCAACCGACGCGAGAACGAGGCACGTGAGCAATTCGTAGCGCATGTCCAGACCCGCGAGAGTGATTTAATAGAACGATCCCGTTCTAGTCACCACGAGAACACGGTTCAAGTCCGCCGGAGCATTCGAACGCCAACGGCGTTCCACAACAAAGCCCAAGGTTTGATCACATCCGTGATCGAACCCTGGGTCTCCGTCCCGATATTCTTTCCTTGAACCTCAACGGGGTTCCGCATTCGCCCTTAGGTGGCGGCACGGCACCGGAACGCGCTATCCTATTCGTGCCCCAATGATGAACTGTCCATTTCTGAACCTTCGTCCTGCCACAAAGAAGTTTTCTTTGGCTTTTCCATTACGGACAGGAAAAACCAACACAATGCCATAATCACAAGCGCGCCGCCAACTACCCACCAGTAACTGAGATGACTCTCAGTCTCGTCAGCGTTGGCCAGAAGGAGGCCTTGAACGAGTAGTCTCATACTTCTGATTCTACCGAGCACAAAAAAGTCCGCCACGCGGCCGAGGAAGTCGGCGCGTCGGATTTATTTATTTCTCGGGCCACAAGAGCGCACATATTTTCAAAACTAACCACATGGCGAGCAGAACAAAACCAATGACAGCATGCCCCGCGCACATGGCTATGAACCAAGCCGAGACTGCGACGGCGGCAAAAATGTCTAATTGTCCAATCTTCTTAGCTGTCGCGCCACCCTCTCCCTCAGTTGGCATGCTTCTCTCATTTTTTTGTTGAAATTGTGCCACAACCTATGCTAAGCTCCGCCTCGCGGTACTGTACATATGTTCTGAACTTCCATCCAAGGCAGTATCGCGGCTAGTTCCCTGAGCTGCCTGACGCTAGCCACCAGTTCGTACCTTCAGCACATCATTTTTGTACCGAAACCACGCCCCAGCGCACTTCAAAATCTCAAAAACCCATGGATAATGTCTTCCCCATCCGTGAAAACCACCGGCTTTTCCAGGCCGAGCGAACGTCGCGGGCGGACTTTATTCCCGAATTTTGTACTAAAAAATCGAGTTGCGCGCACAGACCCAGACGCGCAGATAAGAAAACCGAAGCACCAAAACAACTTACGAGCACCGAGCTCGATTTCGGCGAGTCTCAATATTCACAATATTCGAAATTACTTCACCCGCCGCCCGCCGAGCTACTCCGCCTCAAGCTCTTCCCACCGCGCATACGCCGCATCAAGCTGTTGCTGCAAGTCCTTCGCCTCGCCCTGCCGCCGCGCGATCTCCGCCGTCGGCTGCTTGTAGAAATCCGCGTCGGCCATCGCCTCGTGCAGCTCCGCCAGCTTCGCGTCCAACTCCTCAATCTTCTTCGGCAGCAACTCCAACTCCCGCTTCTCACGAAACGCCAGCTTCCGCTTACCTATGGCCGGTTGGCCTACGGCCACTGCTCCCGCCCCCTTCGCTTTGCGAACTGGCGCCTCACCCTTCCCATCCGCTTCAGCCGACTTCCCCCGCTGCCGCACCCAATCGTCATACCCGCCCACATACTCGCGCACGCCGCCCGGCTCGAACGCGATCGTGCTCGTCACCACATTATTAAGAAACTCTCGGTCATGGCTCACGAGCAGCACGGTCCCATCGAACTCGACCAGCCGCTCTTCCAGCAGCTCCAGCGTTTCCGCATCGAGGTCGTTCGTCGGCTCATCGAGCACGAGCACATTCGCCGGCTTGGTGAACAGCCGCGCGAGCAACAGCCGATTCCGCTCCCCTCCCGACAGAAACCGCACGGCAGTCCGAGCCCGATCGGGCGTGAACAAAAAATCCTGCAGGTACCCGAGTACATGCCGCGAGTTCCCCCCAATCGAAACGGTCTCGCCGCCAAGGCCCAGGTTCTCCTGCACCGTCGCCTCGTCATCAAGCTGCTGGCGCAGCTGATCGAAATACGCGATCTGCAAGTTCGTCCCCAGCCGCACCTTGCCCGACTGCGGCTCAAGCTGCCCCAACAGCAATCGCAGCAGCGTGGTTTTCCCAACCCCGTTCGGCCCGACGAGTCCGATCTTATCGCCACGCATGACGGTCGTCGAAAAATCTCGCACGATCTCGCGCGGCCCATACGCGAACGAAATGTCTTGCACCTTCGCGACAAGCGCCCCGCTCCGCTCCGCCGACTGAATATCGAGCTTCGCTTTCCCCACGACGTCCCGCCGCTCGCTTCGCACCACGCGCAATTTCTTGAGCGCCTTCACTCGCCCTTCGTTCCGCGTCCGCCGCGCCTTGATCCCCTGCCGCAGCCAGGCCTCCTCCTGGGCCAGCTTCTTATCGAACAGCGCGTTCTGCTTCTCCTCCGCCGCGAGCGCCGCTTCCTTCCGCACCAGGAACGTGTCGTAGTCGCACGACCAATCGAACAGCCGCCCGCGGTCGAGCTCGATGATCCGCGTCGCCAGCCGCCGCAAGAACGCCCGATCGTGCGTTACGAATATGAGCGTCGTCGGCCAACGCAGCAAAAAATCTTCCAACCAACGAATGGCGTCAATATCCAAATGGTTCGTCGGCTCATCGAGCAGCAGTACATCCGGCTCTGCGACCAACGCCCGCGCGAGCAGCACCCGACGCTTCATGCCGGAAGACAGCGTGCCCGTTTCGAGCTCGCCATCGAGCCCCATCTGCGTGAGCAGCCGCTCCACCCGCTGCTGCGACTGCCACAGATGCGCATCATCAAGCTCCGCCGCCGGCAGCCCGTGCAACACGACATCGTGAATGTTGCCCGCCAAATCGCTCGGCACCTCCTGCGGCAACAGCGAAATCCTTGCGCCGGGCGACGTCACACGAGCGCCATCATCGGGTGCGATTTCTCCCACGAGGAGCCGCATGAGCGTCGTCTTGCCCGACCCATTACGCCCCAGCAACCCAATCCGCTGCCCCGTTTCGATCTGACAGGTCACTTCATCGAGCAACACCGGCCCACGAAACCCGATCGAAACTTCATTAAGTTGAACCAGCGGCGGCATAGCAAACGAACATCAAGTGGGTCGCAACAACAGGCGGCCCATTCTACGCGTAAGTGCGTCACGAAGGCAGTGCGAAAGAAACAGCAAATGCCGCGATTCCAACGGCTAGATGCCCCCCGGTGCAATCCGCTACAATACCGTGCTACCCATTCCGCTCCCTTAGCTCAACTGGCAGAGCAACTGACTCTTAATAGAAGCGGTGATTTTTCTATGAGCAGTCCAAATATCGGAATTTGCCGTAATTTCTAGGGGCAAACAAATTTCGAGCTTGCTTTCGAAAACGCATACAAAAGCTCGAAAACATCCGAATTCAGGTGTCATGACACCCGGTATCGGGTGTCATATTTAGACCCGATTCTTCGACGTGCTTTATTCATTGGAAGGTATCTTTTGATTTGAGCGATCTTCGCGCAATCGCATAGCGCCGTTGTTCATCTGTCCATTCTTTTTCTGGGTAGCGCATACGCATCAGAATCGTTTCACGAATGTCACAGGGAGTACGCACCGGTATGGCTGTAAATCATGAATCGAATTTATGGCTAATTTTTGTGGCGTCCCGCTTGGCGCAGTGGTCGGCTGCGCGATACCGCTTCACACTTGAGAAATTCAAAGCCGTTTGTTGAGCCGCCGGAGATACAGACTCGCAACCTGAGAATACAGGGGGCCGCAGGAAACTCCTGGTCGGGAAGTAAGATCAACTGTGCTACTTGTGACTCGTCGGAATTGCATGAGCCTTGCGGGCGACGCGTAGTCTGGCACTGCTCCGCGTTTCGACCCAGAGGACGAACTGCATTTGAAGATCGTTCCTTCAAGCGGTGGTTTGATGACAAGTAACATGCATTGATGACTTACTGAGACTTTTTTGTGCACCCCAGGGGCACCAAAGACATCGGTCGGATGCCGCTAGAATAAATATAAGTAGCGGTACCGGTTCAGTGACGGACCTTTGTTTCGCGCGCATGGCCGCTATGTGCGGGTTGGCCGTGGTGTTCAGCTTGCGCTTATGATTCCGCGCCTGTGATTTGCAACGCGTGCGGCATTAACGCCTCCTCTTGGGTAGGCCAGTCACTCAGCAGCAGTCGCCAACGAACAGCCTTCGCCAATAAATTTACCGATCGCACGTCCAGTTTTGTCCTTGAATCGTGCGCGTGGGGTTCCGCAAACGTCGCTTGCGATCGCTCAGCTTACTGGTTTCGTTTTACCGGTTCGGTTAGATGCAAAGCCGTATACCAAGGTTTTTCTATGGCGGCCTGAAATTAGGCTTGCGCTGCCGGCACTGCCGACAGTGGCCAATTAGGCGCATCGAGGCGGGCTAAACCGCGTGACGCTAGGTACGGCCGAACTTCGATACAGATAGATAGGCATGGAGTGCCGACCGGGGCGTATTGAATGCGCCGCCTGACATGTCGGACGCCGCGATTGGCCTAGCCAGGTCGCCGGTGACTTTTAACTAAGAGGTTTTCATGCCCTTCTTCCTGATCCCATTCGCGCTCGGACTCAGTTTCTTCTTGATTTGGGGCCTCATCGGCGGAATGGTCTTCCACGACGCGCAGCTAGAGTTCGACGCGGGCATAGCATTCGGTCATTTCCGCCAGTTCGCGACGTCCGGCTAGAGAGCCAATTGACCGCGTAATAGCAGTTATGCGGTTAGCCCACAACTTAACTGCAAGTCGCGGCGCGGTATTTGCGTTCAGGTCTCGCGCGGTTTGCCATGCGAGGGTGCAAAAATGAAAATCAACGACTCCGTCGTAGCGTATTACTGGCGATTGCGTATAAACGTATACGCCCGCTCGATCGCGCGACAGATAATCACTCAGTTAAAACATGACGTTTCTCATAAATACGGGCCTCGAATACCTATTGGTGAAGACAGTGAGCGATATCTTGAATCTCGAGCCGTCCACCTCACTCAACCGCTGGTCGACAAGGTTATGTGTGACAACCCGCAGATTCCAAACGTTCTAGGTAATAAGTTACTATTGATTGCGGCTCGTCGCGCCGTCACATTGATCTGGTCTGAATCGAACGTGCGTAAGAAATCGGCGTAAAACGCTCGATGATCGTTGGATCGCACTGACTTGACTCGCGAAAAAAACGATTTCATAGGCACAACAGCGTAGGTAACCCTACTGCTCCACGAAGTTTCAGTAGGGGTTTTAATGCCACGGCCGACTCCACGGGTTGAACCACGGACCGGTCCGGGATTGACCACTGCGGCGATAGTAATTGGCAGTCTTTATTTTGGGCGCGACATATTACTGCCTCTGGCACTTTCCGTTCTGCTAAGCTTCCTACTTGCACCACTCGTCACGCGGCTTGAACAGTTAAGGATTGGGCGCATTGCGTCGGTGCTTATCGTCGCGACGTCGGCGATTCTCCTCTTCGGCGTGCTCTCGTTCGTCGTTGGGCGACAGTTCTACGATCTTGCGTACAAACTGCCCGATTACAAAGAAAACATCCGCGCGAAACTTAATGTATTTCAAGGCGATAGCACTGGTCTTTGGGGACAAGTTTCGAAATCTCTTGAAGAGCTCCGCTCGAACGTCAGCAAAGGGCCAGCGCAAACCAAGCTTACAGAGCCCGGCATCGACTCGAGTACGATAGCCGGAGAGACGCAGGCGAACATTCAGGAGCCCGTGAAGTCGGCTGTAAAAACGCCCGCTTTGGCTTCTCCCGACGAAATCGTTCGCGTTCAAGTAGTCGAGAGTCTAACGGCGAAACAGATCGCACAGAGCATGCTTGGCCCTCTGATTTCCCCGCTGGCATCGGGTGCCGTTGTCATCGTGTTTGTTATCTTCATGCTCTTGCAACGCGAGGACTTGCGAAATCGATTCATTCACTTGATTGGCGGCGAGCGGCTCAGTTTAACAACTCAAGCACTCGATGATGCGGGCCGCCGCGTCAGTCGCTACCTCCTTATGCAGTTAATCATAAACTCCATTTTCGGATTCGTTGTTGCCGTGGGGCTTACAGTTATCGGTCTTCCGAACGCGCTCCTGTGGGGAGTGCTCGCGACCCTGCTGAGATTTGTTCCGTATGCCGGGCCGTTCGTCGCGGCAATTATCCCCTTTACTATTTCGATGGCTGTTTTTGACGGCTGGTCACGACCCGTCGTGATTTTAATTCTGTTCCTTATCAACGAAATGGTTGCAAGCAACGTTATTGAGCCTTGGCTGTACGGCGCGAGTACCGGGATTTCAACAACAGGGATCATCGTCACCACCGTGTTTTGGGGCTGGATTTGGGGACCGGTCGGACTTGTGATGGCCACGCCTCTCACAGTGTGTCTCACCGTGGTTGGCAAATATGTACCACAACTCGGTTTCCTAAACACGTTGTTTAGCGAAGAAGAAGTCCTGCCCGTTCACTCGCGATTTTATCAAAGACTATTGGCCCTTGACCCTGAAGAAGCCACCGAAGTTGCTGAAGACTACTTGGCGGCCAACTCTCTTGAAGAACTCTATGACCGCGTGCTTTTGCCTGCCCTCAGCCTGGCCGAAAATGACAGACATCACGGAGACCTGGATGAGGAGAAGCAGCTGTTAGTGCACCAGACGACTCGGGATATCGTGGAGGAACTGGGGGAGAGATTTCGTAAATCAAATGATGCATCGGGTAACATCGTGGAAACGGTAAGTCTCAACGATCCATTCTCAAACCGCGGCATTGTACTATGCGTGCCAGCTCACGATGACGCAGATGAGATAGCCGAGCTAATGCTTGCTCAGCTTCTTGAGCACAGGGGAGTTCCCTCAAAGGTCGTGTCGGCCGCAACTCTCAGTGGTGAGATGATGGATATAGTTAGTTCGGAGTCTATCGCAACAGTTTGTGTCTCCGCCGTACCGCCACTCGCCGCAACTCATGCTCGCTACATCTGTAAACGCTTAAAACCCAAGTTCCCAGATCTCAAAATAGTGGTTGGTCTGTGGCAAACGAACGAGATATCCAAAAAAACCCAAGACCGTTTAGGGGCTACCGGAATCGACCGATTGGTCGGATCACTTAGCGAGGCAGCTGAAGAATTAAAACGCTTATCGCAAAACGCTGTCGCGGCCGCGAGGGATACGAGTCTGAAGCCCGCCGGATCGTAGTTAGGCGTTAGCAGCGAAAAGCTCTTTGCGTCAGGCCCTTGGACAGGAAATTCACGAATTAAGCAAGGCGCTACCTCAAGCTATCGATGCAGTAGGTAGTTGAACTCGTGGCTTTAGTGTGCGCATTCGACTCGAAGCAAGAGACAGTAAAGTGAGCCTGGCAGTCCGACGTTCAACATGGTTCCCGTTCGACCGCATAAAGCAAATTCAGTCGTCTCGTGACCTGTCGGATGCGGCGGGCCGTCCCGGTACTCCGGATGAAGTGGCCACTGAAGCCGCACTTCTGATTGGCACGGACGGCGGATTTATCACGGGCAGTGACAGTCTGATCGATGGGGGAGTTACCGCAGCCTACTGGTACGGAGAGCTTGCTCCTATCGCTTGTTAACGAGTCTCACGTTTCGACAAGTTGTTGGTACTTTTCTATGCGGCCCCCGCGTCGCCGGAAACAGCAGACGGCATTCGTAAATATCAGCAAGACCGCGTGTCGCTGGCTCGGGAACGGCAGAATTCACTATGGCACCCGCGCCGCTGCCAGCGGTTTGGCCGAAGTGGCGCACCAGACGTCGCAGTCTGCTCGGGTGTACGTCGTGCCGAGACCGTTGCGCCACACCACGTAGTCGGGCGGCCTCAATGACATCATTGTGGTTGTAGTCGCCGGGCACTTGGACCGAGCGGAGACGACGCCCGGCGTCTTGATACTCATCGTTTCGAATACCACCGCACTGGTCGGCATTACACCGCGCAGGCGCTTTTACGAACAAGACCGTCGTGAAAAAAACTTTTCAATGAGACACAATGTCGGATACGTAGAAAATATGATTCGCAAAACCGCGCCGGTTGATTGCCGCGAGAACACAAATAGCACATATTGCTCGTTGCCCCTTGAAGTTTCGGTTGGGTCAGGAGATTGGTGTAAAAGAACAATCCATAAATTAGGTTGGAGCGACAAGCGATGAAACAGCTGTGTTGGGCGGACCGGCGATTCGCATATTCAGTATGCGTGCTTATTTTCGTTCTACCTTTGTGCGTGTGGGCGGATACGGCGCCAAATCCCTTGCAGTCCGCGTATTGGCGATTCGAAGAAGGTACCAATTTTTCCAGCGTGAACTCTGCTACGCCAAATACGGTTCTCGACTCGATCAATCAGAACCACCTGAGCGCCTTCGCGCCCGGCACTGCGCCTGCCTACACGAGCGAGGTGCCGCCCACGCCTCTAAAAAGCGGCTTACCAGATACGCTCGCGCTGGATTTTATTCCGCACACGGGTGGCGGTGACGACTTATTTACCGCCTTCAACCCCACCAGTCCAAGTATCTCCAAGATCAACAACGGAACGATCGCCGCAGGTGGCGGCTTCACGCTCGAGGCGGCGTTCAAATCGAATAACACGAGCACCTTCGCCGCCATCGCAAGCAAGGAGGGCCGGCCTGGCGGCAGTCGTCCCGAACAAACTCTGGAACTAAAAACACGCGGCGACAACTCACAGCTTCAAATTGAATTGTGGGATGGCAGCGGCTCCTTGAAACAAGTGTCGTCGGTGGCGCCGCTCAACGTCTCGCAGTGGTATTACGTAGCGGTCGTTGATACCGGCTCGACGCTTTCCCTATATCTCGATTCCAATACTGGGGCAGGTTACCAGTTGCAAGGTTCGGTGCCTGTAAGCGGAGCGCTATACCAAGCGGTACCTGCAAACCCGAGTTGGGACAATTCGTGGACTGTCGGGCGGGGCCAATATAACGGAACGCCAGCCGATTGGTTCGACGGGATCATCGACGAGGTTCGGTTATCGAACACGGCACTCTCACCGTCACAATTCTTGTTTGCACCCGCCAGCACCGTTTTAGCTGGCGACTACAACAATAATGGGAAAGTGGATGCCGCCGACTACGTTCTGTGGCGCAACGGTGGACCCCTGCAGAACGAAACCGTAACGCCGGGCGTCGTGACGCCAGAAGACTATACCGTGTGGCGGTCCAACTTTGGGAATGGGTCGCCTGGAGCGGGTTCCTCCGCGTCTGTTCCCGAACCCGCAAGTTGGATGCTGCTGATCTTTGCCGCCGTCGCATTGGCAACGATACGCGTTCGGCAGCCGGTGTTGAGTCAACTTTGCGGTCTGCTTTTCATCCTATTTACGACCGCGGGTTCGGCGTTTGCGAACACCGCGCCAAATCCATTGGAGTCGGCCTACTGGAGATTTGAAGAAGGGACAAACGGCTCGGCCGTCAATTCTGGTGTCGCAGATCCAATTCACGATTCGATCAATCAGAACCACTTGGATGCGTTTGCGGCCACCACCGCCCCCGTGTATACGAGCAGCGTCCCGCCCAAGCCGCTGAAGAGCGGACTTCCCAATACACTTGCGCTGGATTTCGCGCCGGGCGCGAGCGGCGGCGAGGATCTGTACACGCAGTTCAATGATGGAGACGGCGGAAAAGGTTTAGCGAAGCACATCAACGACGGCATTATAGCGCCCGGCGGCGGTTTCACGATCGAAGCGGCATTCAACACGAATAACCCTGCTCGATACGCAGCGATTATCGGCAAGGAGGGTCAGCCTGGAGGAAGCCGCCCCGTTGAAACGTTGGAGGTCAAAACGCGAGCCGATAACTCCAAGCTGCAAATCGAAATCTGGGACGGAAACGGCGTCGACACACAGGTATCATCACTCGCTCCGATCAATGCCGCACAATGGTACTATGCAGCTGTCGTCGATACCGGTTCCACACTCTCGCTCTACCTTGATTCCGGTAGCGGGTATCAATTGCAGGGGTCGATTGCCGTTACCGGGGCACTATTTCAAGGCGTCCCTTCGAATCCGCTGTGGGACGCGTCCTGGACGGTCGGTCGCGGGCAATACGGTGGCGGTGCTACCGATTGGTTTGACGGCAAGATCGATGAGGTGCGAATTACGAACTCGGCGCTGACGCCATCGCAATTCGAGTTTGCACCGGCTGGCGGCGGAGCGAGCGCCGCCGTACCTGAGCCCGGAGCGGCGGCGCTAATTGCGCTGGCTATCGCATCGTTAATCACGAATGGTCGCGGCAGACGCGATGTTTAATTCGATAAGGGAAGAGGCGGCGTTTCATTACTAGGTTGGACGGATAGTACTAAGACGGGAGAGCCAATGATGAACCTTCGAAAAGTGTTATGGTCGGCTGTACTGTGGGTGGTCGCCTCCGCTACGGTCGCTCAAGCGGCGACCTCGGCCTATTGGAGATTCGAAGATCTTCCGGATGGCAGTCTGGTGCCGGCCGGCAACAATACTGTGCCCGATTCCTCGGGAAATAACAGCCCGTTGCAAACTTTTGATCCGACGTTTACTTCACCCAGTTATTCGTCCCTTGTTTCGCCTCTGCCGCTGCGAAGTGGACTGCCAAACACGAGGTCGTTGGATTTCGGTCCGGGCGGAGATGACGCCGGGCTCAATGACGACATTTTTACAACCGCCGATAAGTCGATCAGTGCCAAGCTTTTCAACGCAGTCACCGTTGAAGTAGCGTTCAGGATGGACAGCATCGGCGGCTTCCAAGCGATCCTTGGCAAAGATGGTAAACCACTTGGAGACGCGCCAGGCGAGGACGACAGTCCGATTCCACCGTTCAAGATCTCGGTTCGAGGCGACGATTTTCCGAATGCCGTTCCTAACCAATTGTTCGTGGAGTGGATCGACGGCGATGCAACGCTTAGCAGCGATGATCACTTTTTGGCCTCCGGCCAGACCGTCGTAGCTAATAAATGGTATCACGTGGCCGTTACGATTAATGCAACGGACGCCAGCCTGTACATTGCCGGCGAAACCGGCCCGTACCAGTTGCTAGACCATTCAACTGGCGACTACGCAGGCCCGTCGGGTAATGTCATCGCGGCCGAGCCACTTGGATGGACGGTAGGTCGCGGCGCCTATAACAACAATCCCGCGGATTGGGCTGATGCGCATATCGACGAGGTGAGGATCAGCGACACGGTGCTTACGCCTAATCAATTCCTGTTTGTAGCGGTTCCTGAACCGAGTTCGGCGGCCTTATGCGTCGTCGGAATGCTCGGAGTGCTGGGCAGGCGGCGGAAGTGATGATTAATGCGGACGCTTGTTGATGATTTCGCGCACATGCCGGCAGCTTTAGTTGGCTGCCGGCATGCTTTAGGATTCAGAGACGGCACGTCCAGCTCCAATATATTTCGAAACGAAATGGCGGTGTCGGATGCGATCGCGACTTCGGGCGTTCACGCTCGTTGAGCTTTTGGTAGTGATTGCAATTATTGGGATTCTAGTGGCGTTATTGCTGCCCGCAGTTCAAGCGGCGCGCGAAGCCGCAAGGCGCGCGTCGTGCACGAATCGCCTCAAGCAAATCGCGCTGGCTTGGCATCTCCATAGCGACAGCCACGGTTTCTTGCCCTCCGGAGGTTGGGGTTATAAATACATGGCCGATCCCGATCGCGGCTTTGGCGAAAAGCAGCCCGGAAGTTGGGCCTTTAGTTGCCTTCCCTATTTGGAAGAGCAGGCACTCCACGACATAGGCTTGGGAATCACAGATCCCACTCAAAAGAAAACTGCGCTGACCACGTTGAGCAGCGTACCGGTAGCCACGTTTTACTGTCCTTCTCGGCGGCCTGCCGCTGCAACTCCTAGTTTATATCCCGACCCACAACCCTACTACAACGCGGGTCGCGCCGACGCGCAAGCGCGAAGTGATTACGCCGCCAATCTGGGTCCAACTTTCAATGATGATCCGAGATTGATCCAGTGGTTGGACGGACCGTCCTCATTCGTGCGCGCCGACCAGGGCATCGGCTTTTATCGCGATTCGACCTACTCGGATAATGGAGTAACAAAGAACTGGATGACAAAGATACACGGCATCGTATACCAGGCGTATGAATACAAATTTAAGCAAATTACCGATGGAACGGCAAAAACGTATATGGTTGGCGAAAAATATCTGACGCCCGATTGGTACTCGCTTGACCCCAGCATCCAACCTACGCCCGGCGATATTGCCGATGACCAGAGCTGTTGGGCAGGAGATGATCTCGATATGAGTCGCTTTGCAGACCATAACTATCCGCCCGCTCAGGATCAACCCGGCCTGCAATCGCCCTATAACTTTGGAAGTGCCCACACAGGTGTTTTTCAAATGGCGATGTGTGACGCATCAGTTCATGGTATCTCATACAACATCGATCCAATGACCCACGAGCAGCTTGGCAATCGCCGTGACGGCGCCGTCGTCTCAGACTATTAACAGTATTCGCAAAATAAATAAGCAAGTGTCGCCGGCAGTTTTTACGAAAAGTACCGTTCGCCGTGACCGCGGTCGATTCCCAGTGAGACCAGCTTGGAAAATCGGACTCCTGCTGGCGCTTGCCTCGATGGGTTGCAGTCGCGGACCCGGGGCAATTAGGCCACCGAATGTGAACGCCTCTTCGGCGGCTGCAGCGGCGGTCGAACAGTACGATCGCAACGGGGACGGCAAGTTGTCGAAGGAGGAATGGATGGCATCGCCGGACCTCGCGGCGGCAGCCAATCAGTACGACAAGAATGGCGATGGCGAGCTTACCGTCGACGAGATTGCGTCTGGCATCGCCGCCTGGCAAAAAACGGGTGTCGGCGCTCGATCTTTGCCATTTGGAATTCGTCTGAACGATCAGCCACTTGCAGGCGCAACTGTTCAATTGGTACCCGCGGCATTTTTAGGGGACGGCATGAAAGAAGCGTCGGGCCGCACGAATGCGGGCGGGAGCGGTCAATTCAACATGAAACCCGAGGATCGACCGAAAAATGCCCCCAACATGCCGCTCATGCAACCTGGCCTGTACCACGTGGTGATCACCCACCCCACGATTAAGATTCCGGCAAAATATAACAGTGCGACGACTCTTGGAATTGAAGTCACGAGCTCCAATCCTGGATTGGAGGGCGTCAAATGGTCACTCAGTTCAAAGTAAGCTTCGGGCGACGCGTGCCATAGCGATGTATTGTGTATACCTTCCTCAAGTGGCCTCGTTTCCATGCCAAGTTAAAATTGCCGTGGGTCCCCGCTGGTCTTTTACTGATTCTTTGTTTTGCACTCGCAGGATTGTGGATGGGTCGAAAATTTAACATCCGGGGCCACTGGGCCCGGTTGGGATTTGAGAACCTTGAGCCCCGGCTAACGCTATCGGGCATCGGCCTTACCGCTCAGTACTTTCACAACAGCGACTTCACCGGTCTCGCAGAAACGCGCGTCGAAAATATTTCACACAACTGGGGCACGGGTAGCCCCGCTGCCGGTGTCGACGCCGATAGTTTCAGCATCCGTTGGACCGGGCAGGTCGCGCCCGCCTACAGCGAGACGTATACTTTCCAGGCGCTCAGCGACGAAGGCGTCCGTGTTTGGATAGATGGAAAGCTGGTCATCGACGACTGGACTGCGCACATTCGCCGTAATCAGCAGGGCTCAATCGCCCTTCAAGCCGGTCAACTGTACGATATTCGCGTCGATTACTTCGAAGGGACCGGCAACGCACAAATCGAGCTATCCTGGTCGAGCGCAAGCCAGCCGCTGCAAGTAATCCCAGCCAGCAGCCTGTACGAGAGCCCGTCTGGAATCCTGGGAAGTTACAGTGACACGTCCGGCCACACGGTGTCGCGCGTCGACCCTACGATCGATTTCGATTGGGGATCAACATCGCCCGATCCTGGACTTAATGCCGACGGATTTTCCGCAGCCTGGTCTGGCCAGCTTCGTCCGAATTACAGCGAGCAATACACATTCTCCACCATCAGCGACGAGCGCGTACGAGTTTGGATCGACAATGAGTTGGTAATTGACAACTGGACTCCTCATACGGCGATTGAAAACCAGGGCATTAAATCGCTCGAAGCCGGCAAATGGTACGACTTGCGCGTCGAGTACGAAGACGATACTGGCCCCGCTGAAATGAAGCTCCAGTGGTCTAGCTCCAGCGAAACCGGTGCCGGCAACTTTGAGGTTATTCCTACAACGAGCTTACGGGCGATGAAATATGCACCGGTCACATTTCAGAACCCACTGGGCCCCGGCGCGGATCCATTCGTTGTGCAGTACGACGGCTACTATTATTTGACCATGACCACCGACGGCCAATCGGTCCAGATCACCCGCACCAAGTCGCTCGAAGATATCACGCCTAACAATCCCGCGAGCGTGTCCGTCGTCGCTTGGAACGCTCCCGCGGGAACCGCCTACTCCAGTCAAGTGTGGGCCCCCGAGCTGCACCACATCGGCGCTAATTGGTACATCTACGTTGCGGCCTCCGACGGCAACAACGCCAATCACCGGATGCAGGTCCTCGAGCGCGATGATCCTGATCCATTCGGTCCTTTCTATTACAAAGCACAACTCGCCGCGACCACCGATCGATTTGCGATCGATGGTACCGTGCTTGAATGGCAAAACAGTTTGTACTTTGTCTGGTCCGGTTGGCCAGGATTTACCGATGGCCAGCAAAATCTATACATCGCCGAAATGCGAAATCCTTGGACGCTCCGCGGTGACCGCGTCCTGATCAGTACTCCCCAGTATGCTTGGGAGAAGAACGGGCTTCCGATCAATGAGGGCCCGGAAGTCCTGATTGACAACGGCCACCTACAAATCATTTACTCTGCGAGCGGGTACTGGACTCCGCAGTATGCGTTGGGAGAGCTTACCTACAACGGAACCGGTTCACTACTTAGCGCTGCTTCGTGGATAAAATCTGCCCTGCCCGTATTCGCGCCCACGTCGCAAGTCGCAGGCGTCGGCCACGCGTCATTTACGAAATCGCCGGACGGGACCGAAGATTGGATCGTTTATCATGCCCACGCGAATCCCACGGTCTTCAACGAAGATCGCGTCGTCCGTATTCAGCCCTTTACGTTCTTTCCAGATGGTTCACCCAATTTCGGATCACCGCTACCACCGGGCCAGGCCATTCCGGTACCATCGGGACTTCCCGATCCCGAACGCACGATTGTCACTGGCGACTATAACGCGGACGGCCTAGTCAATTCGCTTGATTATGGAGTGTGGAGAGCCACGTTTGCCACGCAACTGTTCCAGGGCACGTCGGCCGATGGGAACGGCGGCGGGACCGTCGACGCATCGGATTATGTCCTTTGGCGAAATGCTATGTCGGCTGGTTTGGACGCCGTCGCCGCGCGCAAAATCTCCGCCACGCCTGCCACCATAGTGAACTCGATGGGCCTCCAGGCATCGAATAGCTTAGTGACGAAAGGGCCGCTAGCTGAGACGATCAGACCGCCCTTCGGTGATGTAGACCGAATCGCGCCTAGGTTAGTCGCACAGTTCTCGTGGTCAGACGACCATAAAACGAGCAACCACGTGTTAATTGACGTCGCATTTGCGTATTGGCCTTCCGCGCAACTACGCTTACTGAGCTGGTTGAGAACGGGTGACCTCGGCGAGCGAAAACACACCAAAGTTCCTCGTACCGACGACGCTTGGAAACAGTCTGAAATGCGATCGATTGATGAGCCGCCACAGCCTATTATGGTGAAACTATTATCTCTGGAACGCCGCTAGCGGTATGCGCTGTATTTAGATCGCGGCGAAAATGCTTTGCTTGCCGACCGCATCGGGAGAAACGTGTGTCGCGACCGTCGATTGTTGGTGTGTCTCGCTGAAACGAATTCTAACGGGTAGATGAGACGTCGGGCTTTCCTAACAGCCGCACACTGTACGTATCTAACAAATGTCATGCCCTTCTTTGCCACTTGAGCCAGCGTGAGTTGCCGACTTCGTTGTGTATCTCACCCCGCCCGAGCCGGCAAAAGGGCCTGCATCTGCAGGCGGTCGCAATGTCTGGAGTCACGCTTGACAGTTTCTGAACCGATCCTCGAATTCCGGATTCAAGAAACACACTTTGCCACGATGGTGGCATACAGGCGGGTTACTTGGGGCCTCTAGTATCCTCGACCGACCCTGAAAAAGTCTTTTAATTGATTAAATCACTGCACGTGAAATCAGTGCTCTGACTTGCAGTTCCGCTTTGTCCAACGAAAAGTGATTTAGGTCGTTCCGTGGGAATCGCCGACCGGCACTATCCTCAAGTTATTTTGTACGTGCGTCACTCCGCTGACGTCGTGCGCGAGATCCTCCGCTCCACACTTTTCGATGCGACTCGTCACGGTTCCGTTTAGCGTCACTTCACCACCATTAACAACGACAGTTATATCGGTAGCATCCACGTTTGTGTCTTGGGTCAGGCCGTCGTTGACGTCTTCAGCAATTCGCTCATCGGAGCGCTTATAGCCTCTGGGCCCCTTTCCGCGAGCACCCCCATCCGCCGGATGATTACCGGTTTTCTGGCCCGGGCCGTAGCCCACGGCGTTGCCTCTACCTGTATGTGGCCGGGTTTGTTCGAACGGGACACCCTGATTAAAAAAGCCGGTTCCCTGATAACTTAGGGGATGCCCGAAGCCCGTACTATCGCCCTCGCGCACTTCACCGAAACGCCCTCGATCGCCGCCTCCCTCATGTCCGGTCTCACTGGGGGCCGAGTGTTGTCCACGATTGATCGATCCGCGGTCTTCATCTCGCGCGTCGTCCGTGTCGATGTCGTCATTCAGATGCCGGGCCCCACGAATGGTACCTTTGTTCGCTTCGCGAGTCATTTTCAAATCCTTTATCCAGTAACTGTGAATTCCAATGTAAGCATTTATTGCATCTCGCAAACAACGTACCAATGAGTCAACACGTTAAGGGGGCAACACGGAGGAGGGGCTTCATGCCCAACTTCCCAACAATCAAGTGCTCGCGATTCCTTCAGCATCGATGCAAACTCGCAACGCCTCCCATAGGCAGACTATCGATGTGAATCGTGGATGAATTACAACCAGGTGGACTTCGCAGCTTCCCCGCTCCGAGCCGGACGGAGTGGAGGTATGGCCCGTCGGTTTTTCCCGACTTGGTCCAAGATGACGCCGTAGTAGCCTGCGCGTTTCCGCCGAAAGGCATTCTCAAAGTTCGGCCTAGAACGGGGGCTTTAGAGTCGACACGACGCTCGGTCGCATCGATCGTGAGTATTTTCGGCAACGGCATTAGGGCGAACCGACATTTTACTCAGCTAGCAAACCAAAATGACACGCCCTCTTGTGTCGTTGTGATTTTCATCTGATCGGTTTCGAGGCTTCACGCCAATGCCGCTAAAAGTGCGTCCCTACACTCAACAATTAGGGAAGGAATCTGCCGTCCAGATCGCCGTGGCTCTTTTAGGGAAAAGCGATTAGAAGCGTGATGACGGTTTCCGAGCTAGGGCCATTAGCTCAATTCGTGGACAGCGACTCGGGAGGCGATTGATTTTGCGTCACCAGCGCGCCGACGCCTTTTATGTTGTCGATCACCTGCGCGATATTGCCGTGCACGATGTAGTTGACCAAAGTGCCTTCTTTATCTGACGAATCGAGCAGAATACCGTTTTTCAGCGAAAGAGCTACGACATTGCTAATCCGCACGCCGGAGTGCCTCTCACTATTCGAGACGTGGTAGCGGACGCCGCTGGAGAGCTTCGGCGATTCGCCCTCCAGCGTGATGCCGTCGATAACCACGTCGTTCGAATCGACGACGTCGATCGCAGGCCCGTCAAAATTGGTGCCGTCAACGACCACATCCCTCAAGAATAGCGTTTTGGAGTTTTCGATATGGACGGGCGGCGCAGGCTCCACGCCGACTTGGTGATTGAGCACTCGGATATTGTCGAGCGTAACGTGGTCGATATTCGCGATCCGAATTGGAATCGCACACTTTTCAGCGGTTACGTTTCGCACAGTTAGAAGGTCGTGCCCGAGCGGCCGATTATCGGACCGGATCGCGTAGCGGCAATTCTTGGCGTATACGTTTTCGATGGTGATGTTGCGGTTGATTTCGCCGGGTTTGTGGTGATCTTGGACATCGACGGCGTAGACGCTGTTTTCAGCGTAGATATCGCGGACGGTAATGTTGTTGTTACCGTCTTTGATATTCACGGCTCCGCGAAGCGAACTACCAATGCTGCGGATATTCTCAATGAGCACATTGCTGACTCTCAAGCCAAGGTTCCCATCGTTTCCCACGGCAATCACACAGCGTGCGTTACCGTGTCCGACGATGTCGCGAATAACGCCGCCAACAATGTTACCGGTTTCCTTCTGGGGTTCGACGTAGACCCCGTGCCGCGAGCTGTCGAACACCTGGCCATGCTCGACACGGAAATCGCCTGCCGCAATGAAAATCAGAGGTGCGCGCTTTTCCTGCGGCACGGTGTCTGTGTTTCCATAAAGCTTGAAATCTTCGATCGTCACGCCTTCCGCCCTGACCGAGATCAGCGGGGATCGCCCCAGGTTCGGCGGCAGCTTGGCGTTTAGCCCGCGAATCACGAGCGGTTTGTCAATCCGCAGCGGCTCGCTGAGGACAAGCTGCGAATTAGGATTGAACACGATGGTCGAATGCGGCGGCGCCGAGTCAATCGTTTTTTGAATGTCATCGCGTGCATTTAAATAAACAGTTTCCGGCGGCCGACTATCAATCGTCTCGTCGGACGTTACTTCTATGGCGTTCACGACTGCTGGTTGAGCCGTCAAGAAAAACGTAAACGCGATCGCCAGCAAACGCGCCACTATATGATCTTTCATGTTTCGTCCGAAATATATTTCGATTACAGGGAACGGCATTCGGCAACTTCACGGCAATCGGGTCGTGTACGGAGCTCACTTCTGCGGTTCGGAGCGAGGGTACTACTCAGAAACCGCAGAAGTGAGGCGGTTAGAGGACGCAAGTGATCGTTGCTTCCTGTCGTATTAGTGCGTGACTGTATTCCAAAGGCGTGGTCCAACTTCGCGACGCCGGAAACCGCCGCAGCCAATCGCGCCGAGGGCGAGCATTGCGATGCTCGATGGCTCCGGCACGGGTGCGATAATGAACCCGGAAATTGCCGGTAAGCTGCCGGTGGCCGACGTGGGCCGGATGATCACGACATCGTCTGTCGTTACGCCGCTTAGCAAGAATGACCAAGCGTCCGCGGTCCCGTCGTGCCCGGTCGGAGTCTGGCCAATCCTGAGTCCGTTTGGAAGCACTTCGGCTTCGGCAACATCCAGATCACCCGCGTACAGTGGTGCTCCTGCCGTGCCTCTGATGCTAACGCGCAGTCGACTCTGATCTTGGAAGTTGGCGCCGGCGCCGTTATCCGTCACGACCCAAATTCGAAACGAGTCGGGCGCGCCTGCCAAGATTCTGAATTCCAGGAAGGAAGACGTATTTCCTGTCACGCTGAGCGAATCGGTGATTTCGCCGGAAGTACCAGTCGAGCCGTTCGGCAGGGTCACCGAGTTGAATCCAGCCTGGCCGCCGATGGAGGTGTCTCCCACCGTTCCCGATGCGTTTTCCACTAATGAAAAACCGGTGCGACTTGTGTTATCACTGATCGTGCCGCTGTCGTCCTTTCCTATGAAGGCGGAGCGAGTTTCGTAGTGAATCCAGTTCGGTAACTGACGTACTTCGTGGTTATCCGCGCTCGCGCCGGTGACGGCACTGGAATTTGCGAAGTTCGCAAACCAATAGTACGGCCCCAAGTTGTTGTAATTCGTCGTATCCACCAACGAGGTGGCGGGATCCCAAACTGCGAGGTGCGCCGCACGAAGTGCGGTCGGGGCGGACAATAAAATCTGGAATACAATGATTGCAAACAGTCGTGATTTTCGGTTCATGAGAACTCTCCGGTGTAAGGGTGTGTGAACCAAGTTGTTAAGTTATTTGCAACTTTTTAACCGCAGTACGCGAGCGACACGGGCATGCGCCGAACATGATCGTCGCTGCGCACAGTGCTAGAGAAAGACTGTTCACCTCGGGCACCGCGGCTGATCCAAGGCCACTGGCACTTTGGCCGAAGTGACTTCGCCAGACATTGAAGTCAGCTTGGTTGACCACGTGATCGCTATTGCCATCGGCGCTGAGACTTGTCGTCGATCCCAACGTGTCGCGCCAAATAACGTAGTCGGCGGTGTCTACAACGCCGTTGTGGTTGTAGTCGCCCGCCAGGCCAGCGACTCCGGGAGCAGTTACGCCCTCTTTGTATGCGAAGAAGTCCACATCGAACCCGCCCCACAGTGTCCCCGACGAAACACCGAGCCCGATCGCCGGGCCATTGCCGCCGTCCTGATTCGGTGTCGAGGCGAGGACTTTGAACACTTGCGGCATCAACGATCCGTCTTCGTAAATGTCGACTTCGTGCGTGTTCCCAGTAGCCGTTGTTTCAGCGCTCGGAAGCTTTTTAATTGTGATCCAGAATTCGTGCCATTGCGTGAGGTCGCTATCTGAGATGGGAACGATGTTCAAGGTCGAGTTGGTAGCATCGAACGTGTCCACGGAGCCGCCAGTCGGACCGCTTGCCGCATTGTTCGTCACAAGTCCCGTCTTGTCGGTGAAGGCGTGGCTGCCTTGTGCCAAGTTCGCATTGTCGATCAAACCGAAGCCTATCGCACGGCCATTCAGGCCGCCGGAATCTGAGACATCAAATGCCGCCCGGCCGCCGTTGGCGATTCCATATCCCACACCGTTTGTCGGCCAAGGTGTTACCGACGACACGGCTGGACCGCTTTGTGGATAGATCGAATCGACGGGGCCAGTCGCGGCAGTGGCAATGCGCGTTCGGAACGTGATTGTGATTCCTGAATCGAGCACGGTTGGATTGCCGTCGTAGCCGGCATCGCGCGACAACGGGTGTGCGAACTGAATCTTACGGTTGCTACCCTCCTGCCGCGGCAAGCCCGGTCCGCCCTGAGCACCTTTGTCCGCCCAGCCCCACGAACTCGGATCTCCCGTGTCTTGCAGCCGCAAGAAAGTTGTCGATCCGTTCGTGAAGGTTCCGACACCACCCGGCGCCGCAGGTGGAATCGGCGGTGGGCTGCCTGCCACACCGCCGAGGGTAGCGCCTGGGGCCGTACCGTCCCATTGCGAGCTTACGCTTAACCATTTTGCGTGCGCGTTATCAACAACGCCTGGGCTGCTATTCCCCGGAGATACGAGCGCCGCAGTATTCGATTGTCCCCCCGGCTGGTTGTTATCGTCCGGTCCGCTAGTGCGCGTGTAATCGGGGTTCGGCCCATCTGGATCGTTGTAATACGCCTGATCGCCGTCGTAGGCGTAGGTCCAACCCGGGTCGGAATAAAGAACGCCGATCGCAGCGGCGCGTTCGGTGTACATCGACGCGGCAACCAGTGTTGCTACGCTGACCATTGTGATTTTCAGGGGATGAAGCATGTTCTCAGCTGCCTGCCAAAAAGATCGGCGTCGTGGTTGATACTGTTGGTCGTGGGTGCATCGTCAGCAGCGCTATCGTTGCGTTCCACAGTTAGCGTTGGCGAGCGATTTCGCCTGGACTTGGTGCTGAAAGGATCAGATTGAAGCGCAACGCGCGACGTCGCACTTGGATCAAAAGCGCTGAAACACGGACCGGTGCCCATCTACGTTTTCGAATTACCGAAATTGCCATGTCTAAAGTCCTCCCAGGTTTACTATCTCGCCGTCTTGGATATTGCAGAGTCGTCCCAAGACGGTGGTGTCGAGCGAATTGGAAATCGACGTCACGCTACCGTCGCCAAAAACAAAGTTCACGATGCCCGAATGCCAGCTACCGAAATTCGCGTAACCGTTGTCGAGGATCGGGTCGCTCGTCGAGGTGGCGAGTGGCGCCAAGTCGGAACCGTAGCGCGCAAAAGTTCGGTGGAAGTCTGGGTTGTAGATCGAGTTATCCTCGAAGGCCTTTTTCCCGAAGTCGTCGACGCCGTTCGGCAAATGTTTCTCGCCGACGAAGATCGTCTTGCTCAGCCCGTCGGTCACCTTTTTGAAGCTGAGCGTCAGCCGATAACCGCCTTGAACAAGGTTGTTCGGATCAAAGCCAATGCAATTTGCGTCGGCACTTCGAAACGCACCATTCGATGGCGCGCTCCCGCTACTATCGCCTCCGCCACCGTCCCCCTGGTAACCCTTTCCATCACCAAATGAAACTGCGTAATCACCTAGAGCTCCAGGCCGATGAGGCACCGCCCCGCGTGCATCGCCAGAAACGCTCAACTGCGGCGGCGCTCGCCGTGTTGGGCAGAAATAGATGGCCACCTGAGCCTGCAGGTTTTCGATCGGCTGGTAGTAATACGATTTCTCTTTGTCGTATTGCTCGGCGATGACTCCTTCTTCCAGGTACGGCCAGATTTCGGCAGCCCAAGTAGAGTGGTTGCACGGCACGCGTGAGGGAGGCAATCCCTTTCGCGCATCGTGAAACATATGAATCGCCAAGCCGATTTGCTTGAGGTTGCTCGAGCACTGCATGCGTCTCGCTGCTTCGCGGGCCGCTTGAATCGCTGGCAGCAACAACGCGGCAAGAATGCCGATAATGGCAATCACAACGAGCAACTCAACAAGTGTGAACGCATTGGGCTGAGTTCTTTCGCTCCTTCGGAAATGTCCCAAGTGCCGCATCCCTGACCGTTTCAACGCGGGCGCGGACCGTAGCAAGCATTCGCCGAGTTGTGCGGACTTAACTCGAAGCATTTGAAAATCGATTCAGCTGGAGAGCGAACTAAAACGTAAAACTCACGAATAGCGCGCTTGGCCCAGCGACGCTGGGCGGCAGATACATAAACAATCAGAGATACCGGATTGAACTTCAGTACGAGTGCGAAATTAAAAGCCTGAGGGACTTGTAACCCGCCTCCGGTAAGACCAGTCGGCCAAGAACGATACAACCGCCGAATTGCCAACTAACAGTCGACGATGTTGGGCGCGTGATAGCTGACTAAATGCAACATTGCTTTGAATTAGGCTGCGGCCGAGTGAGATATCAGGCTGGCAACTCCGGCGGGGAATGCAAGTGTCGTGCCGCTTAGTGAGTTTGGCGTCACTCGCCGAGATTTGCCGCTTCGAAAGCAGTTTGAATATGAGCCCGCGATAAAAATCCGCGAATATTGGTAGTCGCTGCGTGAACATTCAACGGTGACCGCGAACTAACACGGTTTCGCAGAAGGCTTTTCGAAGAATTGCGCCGCGCGTAGCGCTGACTCGTTGAGTTCGTACCGAACCGTTCCGCTCAAAGGCAATCAGCTTCGCTCGCGCTAAATTGTTGCGCGGCCAACGCGGTCGACTTAAAGAAAAGAGGCGTTGGTGCCATCACCAACGCCTATGTAAATTGCGTAAGTTAAACTTTTTACTACCGGACGCGGCAGCAGATTGCTGTCTCGTCGCAATAGACGGTGCATTCGCAGCCGCACTCGCAGCAGCAAGCCAGGCATCGGCACATTGCTTGAATCATCTCCAAGCAAGCCGCATCGGTCGATTCGCAGCAAATGCATACGCCGTCCGCCGTCATCTCGCACGTGCAGTCGCAGCAATCGAAGCAACATTCGCAGCAACACTGGCCGTCCTGAGTGCACATAATTTTGCAGTTATCGCATTTCAGATTGCGACACATCTGGTGAAGACGCGCACAGGCGCTCTCGTCTACGCAGACGCAATAGATTTTGCATCCCGCGGCACACTCTTCGAAACGAATATCGCATATCGGAAGCTGACAATCGGCTAAGCTCTTGGACTTGGTAGCGACACTTTTGCTGCCGTTCGTTTTGCAGCATCCATCTTTTGTGAGTACAGCGTTCATCGTTGGTTCGACCCCTTTTGTGTTAGTAGGCTGTCAGCTGCAGCGCCTCAGTTAGAAAATAAGATCGCGGCGCGCAGTGCTCCGATGAATCCTAGGTTGCCCGTGATGAACACTTATGAGATTGTGGTAACGATTATTTGCGTAATATTGGCAAATCTGAGGCATTGCCCCGCAAATAATCTGGAAGCAATAAGCTCGGGCGCAAATCGCGTCTGACAGTAATTGCACACGCGCGAATGCCGGCTTCGGCGCCAAATCGCGTCATCATCTGATAGCCTCTTGCCCCTCCGGGTGGGATAAGACAACCCCATTTAGCCGCCCAGTCGCCCTCAGTCGCACCGAATTTGTTTTACAACTCTCTTCAGAAACATCGTTCGCTATGACCAAAGAGAGGTCCCGAAGTAGTTTCGACGAACGGTGACTTCGCACCGCGTCTGATGATCGTCACGTTCTTTGTGAGCGGACCGAGTAGCGTTCGAGGCTTTCAGCTACGAAGCCAACTTACACGCGCCGCGCAACGTTCTCTGCGTTCGATCTCTGATCGCGAACTCTGTGGCACGAACTTTGCTTTGCCCTCTCGGCCAATTCGCAAATTCGTAACTCCCGGCACTTTGCAATTACTTCATCATCGCACGGCAGAAGATTCAACGGGAGCCCGGCGTATCTGATGGTTCGGCTTGATTAATTACAGGTGACACATGATTCTCATTCGTCGACGACACTTCGTCTTCTTTCTTATGTTCATTTTTGTTGTGGCGAGGATCTCGCAAGCCCAAACGGATTATTTTTGGCTAGCACCCGTCGGGGGTAACGGAACTTGGAATACCTCGAATCAAACCTGGAGCGAAGGCGTCAACACGCCGTCAGACTACACTTGGCAAAACTCGGGCAGTGAACGCGCGAATTTTGGCGGCGGCACTGGGGCTACACTCGGCACGGTCGCACTAGGTACACCGATTACCGCGTATGGAATTAACTTCGCCACGGCGAACTACGTGATCAACGGAGGCGGAAATACGCTTACCCTTACCGGTCCCGGAGGCGCCATCAACTCGAGCGTGGCGGCCACCATTAACTCACAAATCACCGGGAATGTTGGATTAAGCAAAACTGGCAGCGGCGCTCTTACACTCGGCACGGCGAACACTTATTCAGGCCCGACCACGGTAACGGGTGGCACGCTCCTGGGGGTCGCACAAACTTCCGGATCCCCGTTTAGCTCGGGCGCCGTGACGCTAAGCGGCGCAATTCTGCAACTCAAAGCCGTGACTGCGGGGACGTCGACTACCACGACTGTAAGCGATTTAACGGTCTCGGCGGCCAGTCAGAGCGCCGTAGGAGCATCGCAACTGAGTGTCGACAATTCCAACGCGGGTGTGTCGGCCACGACAACGTTTTCTGCCGGTAATCTGATTCGCGGCGGCATGGGCAGCGCGCTAGTTGTTAACCCTGTCGGCGGCGGATTGGGCGCAGCGGACATCGTGAAATTGAACAACGGCGATTCGCTCCTTACGAACGGCATTCTGCCGCCGTGGGTCGTGACCTTAAACGGAACCGGCCCCGCAGATTACGTTACCTATGGTGGCAACGGCATCACGACAACAGCGTATTTCGCCGGCGATCTCAACACCTCGAACAATACCCGCGTTGTCAGTCAGTTGAGCTCGCCAGTCATCGCCGGCGATGTCGCGGCCTACGCGCTACAGGATAGTGCGGCGGTTAATTTGTCAGCCCACACGCTGACGCTCGGCAACGGCTCTGGCCAATCTGGCCTGATCCTCAACGGCGGCTCGATCACGAACGGCAATATCTCGTTTGGCGCCACCGAAGGCGTCGTGTTCACACAAGGTAACACCACACTCGGTTCGGCCGGAAACACGATCTCGAGCAACAACCTCACGATTACCGCGCTTGGCGCGAGCAACACCACGATTAACGGCAATATCTTGAACGGCAGTGCTGCCTCGCAAGTTACGTTTACCGGCGCCACCTCGGGCATCAGCCTGACCCTGAACGGCGCCAATGCCTACACGGGCGGGACGATACTGAGCATTAACACGGGCAGCACGGGCAACGTATTCGTCGGCAACGACTCCGCGTTCGGCACTGGAAAGGTGACGAACATCATTGTCCCAGGCACCAGCTCCGATCAACTTCAGGCGTCGGGCGGTGACCGCACGTTGGCCAACGCATTCGATTTGAATGGCGGCATTACGTTAACCGGATCGAACTCCTTCACGTTCACCGGCCCGATAACGATTGTTAACTCTGCGGCTAACGGCGCTCGCACGTTGCAGAACAGCATTACGACTGCCGGCAAGACCGTTACGTATGGTTCATCAGTTTCGCCATCGACGCTCACTATCGGCAATCCGATTGCCAACGGCGGCGACGGCATAGGGAAAAACGTCATCTTCAACTCACCGGCTGGCACGATCACGGTTATCAACGACGCACTGCAAGATCCCGCAGCGGGCGGCGGCGCGGCCAGTGCTTCGGTGACGTATTCCGGCGCCGCTGGCGGCGTCGTTCAGCTTAACAGCCTCAATACCTACACGGGCGCAACGTTTCTTAACGGCGGCTCGACGATCCAGTTCAATCACGACTTCCACACTGGCGATCCATCGGGCCCATTCGGTGTCGGTACGCTCACGCCGAATAATTCGACCAACAACGTCTTGCAACCTGTTGGTGGAGACCGTGTGATCGCGAACCCCGTATCGTTGGCAACTGGTTTTACAGTCGGCAACTCGACCGCTGGCGGCGAAACGGCGCGCAGCCTTACGCTCAGCGGTCCGATCGCGATGACCACGACCGGAAGGACGCTCCAAAACAATTTCACCGCAAACACCGGCGGAACGTTAACGCTCGGCTCGGCTGGTAGTCCGTCGGTGGTCACAGGCGCTACTGTGACGAATCAAACACTTCAAATCGCCGGCAACGGCAAGACAATTATCAACGACGCAATTCAGGAAGTGAGCTCCGGCATTGCAACCAACCTGAATATTTCAGCCGGCGGTATCGTGACCTTCAATGGCGTCATCAGCACCGGCGGAAGCAGCGTGGATGGTACAGGCACCGTCACCATCGGCGGCGGCTCGACTGCCGTCGTTACCTTAAACGCTCAGAACACCTACAACGGCCAAACCAATCTCACCGGCGGCGGGACGATCATTCCAATCACAATTAGTTCCAACGCGCTGCCCGGAGCAGGATTTACCTCCGGACCATTCGGTAGCGGTATCCTCAACTTCAACAATGGCACGAATCAGCACCTGCGGCCGATCGGTAACCAAACGATCTCCAACCCGCTTCTGCTGACGACTGGCTTCGCGATGGAGAACGACCCGAGTTCTCCGAATTCGAATTTGACGTTCGCTGGCCCCATAACGATGACCAATAACCGGTTCATCTCAAATGGGTTTGCTGCGGGCACGACAGGCGGAGGGCTGATTCTGGGAGATCCTTCGCAGCCTTCTACGCTGACGCTGCCAACGACGTCGAACTTTACTTTGAGCCTAGCTGCGCTGGCGGGGCCAATCGTCGTCGAAGTATTTTGGCCAGCAAAGGTCAATACTTTGCCGACTGTTTGGCTGAGAGTAATGGTTTGCGGTGTGGCCGGAGAGCCTAGCACGAGCTTTGCGGCGGCTGCCAAGTTGTTGGTGACAGATACGTTATTGCCGCCAAGGAAGACAGGCCCTGTGAGGTTCAAGTTGAAGGCTTGCCCCGGCGCATTGGCTGCGGTCAAACCTCCCCCGGTGGCGCCGCCGGTCAGCGTCAACTGATTCGACAGCGTGCGATCCGCGTTGTAAGGCACAAGCGCGGGGTTCGTGTTTGAATTTGTAGCGAAG
>JABDGM010000025.1 GCA_013286045.1 Planctomycetota bacterium
GTGGATGATCAAGAAGAGCGAGTTGCCGAAAGGGTGGGAGAAGGACTTGCCGACGTTCCCGGCGGACGCAAAGGGGATGGCGAGCCGCGTTTCCGGTGGGAAGGCGGAGAATGCAATCGCGAAGAACGTGCCGTGGATGTTAGGTGGATCGGCGGACCTTGCGCCTTCGACGAAAACGCTGCTGACGTTTCCCGAGGCGGGCGGGGATTTGGAGCCGAACAATCCGGGCGGTCGCAACATGCACTTTGGTATCCGCGAGCATGGGATGGTTGCGGCGGTGAACGGTATGGTGTCGTGCGGTTTGCGGGCGTTCGGGGCGACGTTCTTTGTGTTCAGCGATTACTGCCGTCCGAGTATTCGGTTGGCGGCGATCATGAAGTTTCCGACGATCATTGTGTTCACGCACGATTCGATCGGCGTTGGCGAGGATGGGCCGACGCATGAGCCGATTGAGCAGCTGGCGGCGTGCCGCGCGATTCCACGGCTACTCGTGATGCGGCCCGGGGATGCGAACGAGGTATCGCAGGCGTGGAAGGTCGCGATGGAGCAGACCGAGCGGCCCACGGCGATGATTCTCACGCGACAGGATTTGCCGACCGTGGATCGGACGAAGTACGGGGCGGCGACGGGCGTGGCGAAGGGTGGGTACGTGCTGGCGGATAGCGGCAAGGGCGAGCCGGAGGTCATTATCATGTCGACCGGTAGCGAAGTGCAGTACGCGGTCGGGGCGCATGAGAAGCTTGTTGCCGAAGGGGTAAAGAGCCGCGTGGTGAGTTTGCCGTCGTTCGAGTTGTTCAACGAGCAGCCGGCCAAGTATCGCGATGAGGTGTTGCCGCCGAAGGTAACCAAGCGAATTGCGATCGAGGCGGGGGTGAAGCAGTGCTGGGATCAGTATTTGGGCCTCGAGGGAGTGTTTGTGGGGCTGGATACTTATGGGGCTTCGGCGCCCTATCAGGAGATTTATAAGCATCGCGGGATTACGGCGGAGGCCGTGGTGGCGGCGGCGAAGAAGTTGTTGAAGTGAGTGGTTAAAGGGAGGTTTGAGCGCTCGGGACCGGAGGGCGTGGCCCTCCGGCTATTGTTGTTGTGAGGCGGCCGAAGCTGGGGGTTTCTTGCCCGGGGTTTCTTTGCGGCGGATAATGGGGGTTGCGGCCTCTCAATACAACAACCCCGGCGGCTAGCACGATGCCACGCCATTTTTTTTCTTGTCTTGCGATCGTTTCACTTTCGATTTGGATGGCGCCGGCTGCGTTGCACGCGGCAGATCTGCTCGATGAAGTGCCGAACGATGCACTCGGGTTTGTGGTCGTTCACAACCTATCGGCATTCGATGCCAAAGTGGGCCGCTTGGCGACGACGCTGCACCACAATTTGCCGCGGCCGTTGGAGCTTTTGCAGCTAACGGCTGGGGTGAGTGAAGGGCTGAAGGCGGATGGGGACATCATGCTCGTGCTGTTTCCAGAGAGCGGAGATGGCGGCGCGTGGCGGTATTGCGTTTGGGTGCCGGTCGCGGATTACGACAAGTTCTTGAATTCGGTGCATGCGAAATCGGTCGACGGGATCTCGACGGCGACGATTGCGGGCGAAGATTTGCTTGTCGTCCGGCGCAAGGAGTGGGCGCTCGTGATGGATCCGGATCAGCGGGAACGACTGCTCGAACTGGCGAATGCTACGCCGGCGCCGCCACCGATGCCGGCGTGGAAGCCGTGGATGAATTCGAACGATGTGACGGTGGTGAGCTTTGCGACAGGGCTGCGCGAACTTCAAAACTGGCTGGATGAAGATGCAGACGCGGAGGAGCGGAGCGGCTCGAGTGCGCAGGCGAATGGGGCGTTCGGTCCGGTGAATCCGAATGGCGATCGCGGCGCGATGCCGGTAACCCGCGGGGCGGGAGATTCGCTGCAAAACGTCAAGGTCGAATATCGGAAGTGGGTGGCATGTTCGCCGGAATTGTCGCAGGCGCTGCAGCAGGTGACGGCTGCGGCCATGGGAGTGCGGCTCGACGAAAGCGGCAATGCGACAGCGGGAGTACGCGCCGCGATCAACAAAGAGTTTACCGACGAGCTCGTGGGCAAAACTGAGAAGGGATCGTCGAGTTTGCCGAATTCGGCATACGGCGGGGGTGGTTTTGCGATCGTTGGCGGGGGTCGAGTTGCGACACCGCTACTAGGCGATCTCACTTCTGCGTACGTGCGTCGGACGGCGCTCGACCTTGTGCAAGTAGAAAAAACGGAGCTTGATCCGGAAGCGCTGAAGCTGCTGCTGGAGTCCGTCGAAAAGGCGACGGTGCAAGTGAAATCGGTGGCGGTGCTGAGCCAACCGGGCGAGCCGCCGCAACCGGTCTACACGAATAATTTCACGGTGCTTCGCGTCGAATCGTCGAAGACTTTTGCAGAGCAGGCTGACGAGGTGATGCGACTTTGGAACAAAGCGAGTCGCGATGCGAAGGGCGGGACACACGAGGTGTTCGACGTGAATGAGACAAAAGTGGGCGAGCACGCGGCGAAGGAGTATTCGTTGGACGTCGCGGCGATGGATGGGGGTCCGGCGCTGCCGGAAGTTCGGCAGGCAATGGAGAAGTTATTTGGCGCTGGCGGTAAGCTGCGGGTGTGGATCGTGCCGGTAGACGACGAAACGGTGCTGCTGGCAACGGCAACGGAGGAGCAAGCGGGGGCGGCGGTTAAACTGTTGGAGCGAAAGCAGCCAATGGATTGGCAAGGGAGCGAGTTCGCGGCCGCGAGTTTGTTGACGCCTTCCGAGGGCGATTGGCGTGTGTTTGTCGACGCCCATCGTTACACCGACTGGGCGCGGCGGGAATCGATGGCAATGATTGGCGTGCCCGTCGTGGGGGGGCCGCTTGTTTTTGATTTTCCGGCATCACCGCCGTTGGCGCTGGCGGCGAGCATTCACGACGGCGAAGTGTGGCTGGATGGGGCGGTGCTGGCGGCGACCATTCGAAGCGCGGATACGTATTGGATTCGGACCCGCATGCGGAGCGGGCTACAAATGCGGGGACGGATCATCATGCCCAATCGCCCGGCCGTGAAGCCAAACTGAAGTCGGAGCGCGATTGGTTGCGAGCAGCGCGGCGAGCATTTCATCGGGTGAGCCATGCGGGGCATCGCCAAGAGGAAGCGCGACCAAATTCGCGAGTTTGCCAGGCGTGATGCTGCCGACCGCCGCTTCGCGGCCTAGGGCTTCGGCGCCGGCGAGTGTACCCATTCGCAGAGTCTCATGTGGATCGATACCTTGATGAGCGCGCGACACGTGCCGCATCTCGGCGAAGAGATCGAGGTCGGGATTGGAGGCCCGGCTATCCGTTCCGAGCGCTACTCGAACGCCGAGCTTGCGCGCAGTCGCGAGCGGGTAGGGAGAGTGGTCGAAATAAGCGTGCGTGCGTGGACAGTAGACGAGCGACATTCGATCGCGATGGGTTCCCAGAAAGTCGAGTTCGTCTTCGTCCAGATAGTTGCCGTGGATCACGAGTGCCCACGGGGCGTCTGCCAGCGTGCGGAGATAGTCGTGCGGGGTTGAGCCGGGCGGGACGGCTTCGGCATCCCACATGCTGCGTTCTTCGAGCAGGTCTTTGAAGGGGCCGTCGCCATTGCGCAGGAATTGCAATTCTTCGCGGCTTTCAGCGAGGTGCATCGCGACAGGCATGTTATTGCGGTGGGCGAGTGTTACCAGGGGTCGCAATAAAAGCGGCGAGACGGTGTAGGGAGCGTGCGGGCTGATGCCTTGAACGGGCGCGAATGAACTTGCCGTATTGCTCACGGCGGCAGCTGCCTGAAGGCGTTCGACGAGGGAGTTCAGGCTCGACTCGGCGCGGGCACGCGAAAATCCGATAACTTCGTGAAAGCACGTCGTGTCGATCGATGCAGCCGATGTGGCGGCAGGATTCGTTACGATATCGCCGACCATGGTGACGCCGGCGGCGAGAGTTTCTTGTTGGCCGAGAGTGATAGGGTTGGTTCGTTCTTTGTCGCCGCGAGCGCGTTCGGCGATGATCAGGCGAATCCAATCGACGATGCCGATTCCCGGTTGCCCGAGTGGTTGGCGGAGGTGGCTGAACTCCAAGTGAGTGTGAGCGTTGACGAGCCCAGGGAGCAGCGCGACGTTGCCGAGGTCGACGGGTTTGATCCCTGTGTCCGTCGAACCAACGGCGAGAATTCGGTCACCATCGAAAGTGACGACGCCGTTTTCAATGGGCGGTCGATCGACGGGAAAGACGATTCTTGCTCGCAGCGCGACTGGCATGCACCGATTGTAGCGGAGGCGCGGCGTGGATGAATCGGCAATTACTCGCCGGTGCTGGACGCGCCGGCGGGAACTGGGTGATGTGGCTGGCGAGCGCGGGCGTCGCTGATTTGCTCTTCACGAGTCGCTTGATAAGGCAAACGGTGGAGCCAGATTAAGGGCGCAATCATCAGCACTAAGCAAGCGCAGTCGATGGGTACGTTGTAGACGATTTGTTGGTTGTCGGCGGAGACGGAAAAGAGCGAGTGGAGGCCGGGATGAGCGTCGGCCCATTCGGGCAAGTGGGCGGTGGCAAAACCTAGCGAGTTGTAGGTCATATGAAACAGCATGCCAGGGATGAGGCTGCCGGTTTGGACGGCGATGTAGCCGATGAGGCAGCCGAGTACGACCGCAGAGAGGGACTGCTGGATGATGCCGTGCACGAGACCGAAGAAGATGGCGGAGAGGCCGATGGCCCACCACTTGCTGCCGAGGTGTCGCAGACCGGAAAGGATGAAACCGCGGAAGGCGAGCTCCTCGCAGAACGCGGGCAGGACGGCGATGATGACGTACGGGAGCCAGGAATTTGGCGCGCTTTTGAGCATCTGGCCGATGACTTCCAGCTTTTCGTGCAGCGAATCGCTGACGGGATACAGTTCGCGAATCCAAGTGGAGAGCTGAAGGCCGAGCGGATGGGCCAGCACGGCCAACGCAACGGCTACGAAGCAGGCGAGGGCGCTTGGCGCTCGGGCCAGCAACAGGGTTTTGCGTGGGCGATCGGTGAGGATAAGCGTCATAAGCAGCGCGGGCAGTGCGATGCAGACGACTTGGCTGATGAACAGCGACAGCGATAGGTAGGTGAAGTCCGGATTGGCCGGCGCGTTCGCGGTAATGGCCAGTTGCATGAAGAACTGGACGACCAGGATCAACACAACGCAGAAGAAGGCCTCGGCGAGCGTGGGGGTATCGCGGCGATCGCGGATGAGGTGGACGATCCAGCGGCGCGGGTCGAGGCGTTCGCTTTCGCGGAACAACACGGACTCTTGGTTGAATTGGTAGACGGCCCAACGAATGGCCCAATGGCAGCAGATGAGGGTGACGCCGCAGACGGGTACGAAATAGCGAAGGGCCTCGGTGTAATCGCCTTGGACGAGGCTCATCACGAGCAGTACGACGCCGGTGATCGGGATCAGGCTGTTGCCGAGGTTCAATTCCGAGCCGGGCGCGAGTGGCAGGAGCATCAGCGGCATGCTGATGAGGAACAGTGGCATCAGGTAGTACTGGCCTTCTTTCGTACTGCGTGCGAAGGCGGCGCAGGCCAGGCATAGGGCGCTGAATAGCGCGGTCATCGGCACGAGCGCTACGACCAGCCACAGTAGCGATGGAATGGGCGGAAGTTCCATTCCTTCGCCGATGTCGCCAATCGGCATCATGCTCAACTGCGAGACGACGTAGCGAGCGGTGACGCCGAGGCTGAGGAGATTCAACAGGGCAGTCGTCCCGCTGAATGTCATTACGGTGAGTAGTTTGCCCCACACGATTTCGGTACGGGCGGCGGGGCTCGAAAGCAAAGTTTCTAGCGTGCCGCGCTCTTTTTCGCCGGCGCAGAGGTCAACGGCGGGATAAAACGCGCCGGTGAGAGCCCAAATGAACAGCACGAATGGGAGGACTTTGGACCACATGAGGGCCTGCTGAGCGTGGCGCTCGGCGACGTCGTGTGGCTGAATCTCGAATGGCCGGGCGACGTTGGCCGGCACGCGGCTGGCGAGCAGGTTTTCGCGGACGATCTGGGATTTCCAAGAGTCGACGATTTGCTCGACCTGCATGTGCGCGACGCGCGATTTTTCTTTGCCGGAGTTGAACATCAGCTCCGGCTTTTCGATGTCGGCCGCGGCAGCGGCCGTGGCGGGAGCATCCTTCGCGCCAGCTGCGCGGGAGTTGATCTGCTCGCGGAGCTGACGAAGTCGATCGCCGAAGCCGGGCGGGAAATTGAGCACGACCTGCACGTCGCCGGACTTCAAGCGCGCCTCGGCGCGCTCGAGCTCGGAGTCTTGCTTTTCGGCGTCACTTTTGGAATCGTTCTTTCCTGGAGAATCAGCGTTTTCATCAGACGAGGCTTTTTCGGCGGGCGAATTCTCTCGCGTTTTGGCAAATTCTACGTGGAGCCAGTCGGCTACCTTTGGATCACCGGCCATCTTGGCGGCGAAATGGCCGTCTTCGAATAGGGCCGGGAATTCGTCGCTACCCTCGAGCTGTTCGGACCCGACGACGAGGACGCGTGGTTCGCTCTTCCGCACGAATTGTGAGAGCTGGAAGACGCTGGTGCCCAGGAGTGGATAGAGCAATAGCGGCAATACGGCGATCATGAACAGCGTCCGCCGATCGCGAAGTTGATCGCGAATCTCGCGGGCGTAGATCAGACGTATGTTGCGCCAGTTCATTGCTGCGGTAGAGACTAGGGGTTCGGGGCTAGGGAAATGCTATACGGGTTGAGGTTGGAGGGATTGGTTGTGGCGCGAAATTAATTGGAAGAAGAGTTCTTCCAGGTCTCGCTCGGCTTGTTGGTTGCGGAGGTCGTCGAGGGTGCCCTCGGCGAGGATGTTGCCGCGGTGCATGATGGCTATGCGGTCGCAAAGGCGTTCGGCTTCGCGCATGATGTGGGTCGAAAACAGGATGCACTTGCCTTGATCGCGGAGCTCGGCGACGGTATCCAGCAGGGCGCGGGCTACGAGGACGTCGAGGCCGGTGGTGGCTTCGTCGAAGATTAGGACCGGCGGGTCGTGGATGATGGCGCGGGCGATCGAGACTTTTTGCTTCATGCCGGTCGACATTTTTGCGCCGAGCAGGTCGCGGATTTCTTGCATCTGGAGGCGCTCAAAGAGCAGCTCCATTCGGTCGTGGAGTTCGGCTTCTTCCATGCCGTACAGGCGCCCAAAGTACTCGACCATTTCCCACGCGGTCATGCGGTCGTAGACAGCGGTGTTCGCCGAAATGAAGCCGATTTGATGGCGAACCATTTCGGGCTGGGTGACGCAATCGAATCCGCCGACGACGGCCGTGCCGCTCGTGGGTTGCAGGATCGTGCTCAGGATTCGCAGGGCCGTGGTCTTCCCGGCGCCGTTGGGGCCGAGGAGGCCGTAGATTTGACCGGGCTGGGCGGTGAAGGTTACGTTCGACAGCGCAATGACATCGCCGCGGCTGATATCTGGATAAGACTTTGTGAGGGCGGTGACATTGATCATCGGGCCACGAATCTCCGAATCGCGACACTAAAAGACGGACTGCGCCCGAGCGACCCCTACAGGCGATAACCCCATACTGGAATTTAGCTTATATCGAGCGGCTTGGGCAGGGATCGCGGCCTAGAATTGAGGAGCTACGTCATTTGGGCGCGGATCAAGCGGTACTATCGCCCTGCACGATCGTGAGAGGCACGAGCGTTCGCGCGGCGCCATTCTTCGGAGCATGCTGCGCGTTTCGGATTTGCTCGTAGCGCTGGTGGTTGGCTTCGATCGCCCACTCTTCGCGCGCCGAATCAAACAGTTGGTAGTGGACGTTGCGCTGGCGTGGCGTGAAGCCGAGTTCTGAAATTGCGCCGCGGATTTCGTCGAGCGATAGGTGGTGCACGGTGCCGGCCTCGGCGACGACGTTTTCTTCGATCATCAGGCTGCCCATGTCGTTCGCGCCGTAGAGCAATGCTAGCTGGCCGATCTTCAAGCCTTGCGTGACCCAGCTGGATTGGATGTTGGCGAAATTGTCGAGGTAGAGGCGGGCGACGGCGTTTGTTCTCAGGTATTCGAACGAGCCGGCGGGTGGCGTGTCGGCCATGTCGGTGTGGTCGGGTTGGAACGTCCAACAGATGAAAGCGGTGAACCCGCCCGTTTCGTCTTGCACCTGGCGAAGGCGTTCGAGGTGCTCGATGCGTTCGGCGAGAGTTTCGACGTGGCCAAACATCATGGTGGCGGTGCTGCGGCCACCCAGCGAGTGCCAGACACGATTTACTTCGAGCCAGTCATCGGTCATGACTTTGCCGCGAGTGATGGCACTGCGGACGCGGTCGACGAGGATTTCGGCGCCACCGCCCGGGAGGCTGCCGAGGCCGGCGGCTTTGAGGCGTTCGAGGACTGTGCGAAGCGGGAGCTTTGAGACTTTGGTGAAGTGGTAGATTTCCGGCGGGCTGAAACCGTGGATGTTGAGCGAAGGGAAGCGGTCTTTGATATCGCGGAGGAGCTGCTCGTACCACTCGAGTTTGAACTCGGGGTGGAGGCCGCCCTGCATCAGGATTTGATCGCCGCCGAGGTCGAGCGTTTCTTGGATTTTTTGGCAGAGCTCGTCGCGGTCGAGCACGTAGCCTTCTTTGGACTTCGGCGTACGGTAGAAGGCGCAGAAATCGCAGACCGCGGTGCAGACATTGGTGTAGTTGACGTTGCGGTCGATGTTGTACGTGCGGTAGTTCTCTGGGTGGAGGCGACGCGTGACGGCATCGGCGGCGCGGCCGAGGGCGGCGAGGTCGTGCGATTCGAGCAGGCGGAGGCCCTCTTCCGGCGTGAGGCGTTCGCCGGCGACGGCTTTGTCCAGGATTTCGCGGTGGTTTTGTAGGGCGACCATAGGTTTAGTTTAGCGGGTCAGGGACGACATGGGATGGGCGCGCCAATGACCGGCAGTGCGGATTCACGACCAGGCGGAGCAAGATTATGTTTGACGCACAGGTCGTAGAAGCGGCGCAGGCCCGCTTGTTCGCGCGGACCTAGTGTGAAATGTAAGTTGTCGCGGAAGTAGCTTTCAGCGAGTGCGACAGGGATATCGAGCAGCGGCGCTTCCTGGGCAGCGATTTGCTCAAAATGCTGAACGCCACGATCGCGGACGGTGTTGAGTACGTCGGTGAGTTCCGACGAAATCGTGCTGTCGGCGGCGATCCACATAGCGAAGACGAAAGGCAGGCCGGTCCACTCGCTCCACTTTTCGCCGAGGTCCCACTCATCGCAAATCTCTTTGATGTGGGCGGGCTGTTGAGCGTTGGTAATCGCGCGATCCCCGATTAAGAGAACGGCATCGGCTGTGGAGGTCTCGGGACCGCAGCCGATGGGAAGCGACTCGAGCGCGGGACGCACGCCGCACATTTCCGCGAGCAGGATTTGGCTCAGGGCGGCGCTAGTGCGCGAGCCCTCATCGAGCGCGAGGCGACGAACTTCGTTTGGCGGCACACGAAACTGCACTTTGACGCTCAAAACCGCACCGTGGCAGGCGACGCAGGCGTTGGAGACGATGCGGTGGCGCGGGGCCCGGAAGAACTCGACCGAGGGAACGAGGGCGACGTCCAACCGGCCGGCGGCGAGTGAATCGGCAAGGCGGCTTGGCAAATCGTAAGTTAGCGCGGCTTGCGGCGCAAGTGCGGGCAAGTCGTAAACGAGCGGTTTACTGTTCAGATAGTTAACGGCGCCGATACGCATGATTGAAAGCATTATACGGCAATTGAAGGCCGATCGTTAGTCGCGCCAGATACTGATAATGCGCCGATTTGTTTTTGGGAACTTTCAGGCGGTGGGACCGTCTAACCTTCGAGCACGCAGTTTGGGCCAGTCTTAGAAGGTGATATTTATGTGGGCCGATTTATCGCGCGTAGGTCGTATTTGGCGGCGAACCAAGCGCAGGTTGATTCCAGCGATCGCCTTTTCAGCGATGCTAGCAACCAGAAACGCGGACGCGCGCGTCAAATTAATTACGCTGCCTGTTCGCGAGCGAGTGGAAATCCAACTCGACAATCCGAATGCCACGCTGGTGGAAGAAGAACGCGTCGTACCGCTCGTGAAGGGCGAGAATCAGGTCGACTTCTCTTGGGCTAATACGCAGATCGATCCGGACACAATCGTATTTCGAGTGATCGGGTCCGCTGAAGAGAAAAAGTCTGAGATTAATGTCGTCGCCGTGAGCTATCCGCCCAACGAAGCGTCACTGGCTTGGACCATTGGCGCCAGTGACGCGTGCTCGGCGCGCGTGCGGATCAGTTATCTGCTCGGGAATTTGACAAAGAGTTTTGCCTACCGCGCGGTTGCGTCGCGCGATGAGAAACATCTGACGTTGTCGCAGTACATGCGCGTGGACAATCTTGCCAATGAAGAGTTTTCGCAGAGCGATGTGTATGCGGGCTTTGGGCCCACGTTTCAGAAGCCTATCGGGCTTAACGAGACGAAGGAAATACTGGTCGACAAATTCGAAGGGGTGCCGGTCGAAAAGATTTATTCGTGCAATCCGCAAGAGTCCGACTACTTGGATCGCGCCCAAAACAAGTTACGCGTGCCAATGCATTACGTGCTCACAAATGACGCGGCGCACAAGCTCGGCAATGCGGCTTTGCCGTACGGGAAGGTGCGAATGTTTATCGAAGGGGCGGCGGGAAGTGCGCAGGCGGGAACCGCGTTTCTCGGCGAGGACTGGGGCAAATTTACGCCAAAGGACGGCGAGATGCGGCTGTACTTGGGGGTGACGCAGGACGTCGTCGTAAAACGAACAATTGAAAAGAGTGAATTCAAGCGGGTGACGGGAAATCTGTTTAACCATGACATTGTCGTGAAGTACGAGATCGAGAATTTCAAGAAAGAACCAGTGACGCTGAACGTGGCGGAGAATTTGACTTATTTACGCAATGAGATTCACGGAAATACAAGTCGTGAGGTGGACTATGAACTTCACAACGACACGACGTTCGAGGGTGGTCCGGATCCGGAACATAGCCGGGCGGACCAGTTGGAGTTTCACGCGAAGCTGCCCGCGGCGGACGGCGAGGGGAAGGCGGAGAAGATTGTGCATCGGTTGCATCTAACGCTGAAGAATGAGTGGTGAGTGGTTCGCAATGCGATTGAATTTGCCACAGAGGGCACAGAGGTCACAGAGAATACCAATGCGTACAGTTTTTCGATTTTTGGTCGCAGTTACCGCAACAGTCGGCATCGATAATTTCAGCGATGCGGAAAACATTGATCTTTCGACTGTGCCGGCACGCAACGCGGTGCAGCTCACTATTTACAACAGCGAAGACATCACGCTCGTACGGGAGACGCGCGTCGTGACGTTTAAGAAGGGGAGCAATCCGCTCCAGTTTTCCTGGGCGAATACGTTGATTGATCCTTCGAGTGTGGAGCTACGGTTTCTTACGTCTGCTGATAAGTTGGAGGTCGCGGATACAACGTTTCCTCATGACAAGCCGCAGATGTTGTATTGGAACGTGCGTAGTGAAATGGAGGGCGAAGCTACGATTCAAATCACGTACTTCACGAGTGGCATCACGTGGAGCTCGGATTACGTGGTGATTGCGGATAAGGACGAGGCGAGGCTCGATATCGACGGGTTCGTGCGAGTTACTAACAACAGCGGCGAGGAGTATGAGAACGCCCAGATTCGGCTGGTTGTGGGCACGATCAATCTTGTGGAAAAAATTGCCCAGCTGGCGAAAGTTCCAGTGGGTGAAGTCAAAGACATGGATGGTGCGAAGCTTGGACTGATGCGGCGAGAGGTGTTAGCGGAGAGCATCGACCGATCGGCGAGTGGTGGCGCGGCGAACGCTGCGTGTATGCCTGCGGCGGCGGAAAAGGCGATTGTGAAAGAAGGATTGAGCGAGTACTTCATCTATTCAATCGAGGGAACCGAGACGATCCCTAATGGCTGGTCGAAGCGCATGCGAAGCTTTGCGGGGAAGGGCGTGCCGATGAAGGTAGAGTATCGATATCGCCCGAAAGAGTACGGAGACCAATTGGTGCGACTGTATTTGATGACGAACAACGAGGAGTCGAAGTTAGGTACGACTCCGCTGCCGGACGGGATGGTGCGGCTATTCCGAAGCAATGGGCGCGGCGGACTTTCTTATCTGACGCAGCAAGTGACTAAATACGTGCCGATTGGCGACAAGATTGAGTTGAACTTGGGAGCTGATCCGAACGTTGTGTTCGAGCTTAAGAAGGTTCGAATGTCGCGTGAAAAGTTGTGGATGCAGCTGCACGGTAAGAATACGTTTCAGGAAGTGGGCGTCGACACGACCGAGACGGAGCAGAACAGCACGGTCGTCGGTTGGGATGACCGCTGGGAATATCAGCAGCAAATTCGCAATTACACGGCGATGCCCATCGACTTGGAAGTTCGGCGGAGCTTTGACGGTGACACGGTTTTTCGAAGTCGACTGGAGCCGACACAATTTGATTATCAGACGGTGCAATTTACGACGCAGGTGCCAGCAGGCGAGAAAAAGGAATTGGCGTATGAAGTCGTGCAGCACCAAGGACGGAATGCGAAACAAACGCACGTAACGATTGAAGCGGCCGACGTGAAATCGCCGCGCTGACAATTCGATTCCCGCCCGAGGGGCTGATATCTTCGAAGTGCGGAGATATACTCCAACCACGCATGGTTACGAGGTTGGAGATCGGCATGGTTAGAGAGTTGATTTTGTTTCTGGGGCTGATCGGCGGGTTGAACGTCGGTCGAGGTCGCCTTTCTGCCGAGGAACTTCCGGCCGCCTTCCCGACGCTGAAAGTGCCCGATGATTTTAGCGTCGAACTCGCGGCAGGGCCGCCGTTGGTCGAGCGGCCGATCGTGGCGGCGTTCGATGACGAGGGACGGCTGTATGTGGCGGAGTCGTCTGGTTCGAACGATCCTGTGCAAAAGCAGTTAGCTGAAAAGCCGCACCGCATTTTGCGCCTGGAGGATACGGACGGCGACGGCAAATTCGATCGGCGGACCGTGTTTGCCGATCACATGATGTTTCCAGAAGGAGCGATGTTTTTGGATGGGTCGCTCTATGTGTCGGCGCCGCCAAGCATCTGGAAGCTGACCGATACCGATGGCGATGGCGTCGCGGATAAGCGCGTTGAGTGGTTTAAGGGCGGAACGCTGACCGGCTGCGCAAACGATTTGCACGGGCCATATGCCGGACCGGACGGCTGGATTTATTGGTGCAAGGGGGCGTTTGGTGAGCAAACGCACATGGTGAACGGGCACGAGTGGACTACGAAGGCGTCGCATATCTTTCGATGCAGGCGGGATGGAAGCGGCTTCGAACCGGTGATCACCTGCGGGATGGACAATCCCGTGGATGTCGCGTTTATGGCGGACGGGGAACGCATTCTCTCCGGCACTTATTTTGCTGATGGCCCGCGGCACGATGGGTTGGCACATGCGATTTACGGCGGCGTGTATGGAAAGAAGAACAGCGTACTTGCCGGGCATCCGCGAACGGGCGAGCTCATGCCGTTGCTGGTAACGCTGAGCCCTGCGGCGTGCTGTGGGTTGGAACGATATGAGTACGACGCGTTTGGTCCAGGTTACCTGGATAACCTTTTTCTTTGCCAATTCAACCTTCGCAAAGTTTCGCGGCACGTGCTGAGGCCGCGCGGGAGCACGTACAGTAGCGAGGACAGTGACTTTGTGTGGTCGGATTTTGTGGACTTCCATCCGACGGATGTCGTTGTCGATGCGGATGGGAGTTTGCTCGTCGTCGATACGGGCGGGTGGTACAAATTGTGTTGCCCCACATCGCAGCTGTGGAAGCCGGACGTGCTTGGCGGCATTTACCGGATAAGGCGTACAGGGCCCAAGATACCTGCCGATCCGCGCGGTCGTGAAATCGATTGGCAGCATGCGAAGATTGACCGACTTTGGCAGCTGCTCGGCGATGAGCGGCCGGCGGTTCGGCACCGAGCGAGTGAATCACTTTTATCGCAAGGAGACTCGAGCGAGCTACAAGGGTTTCTACAGAAATGGGAAGACGAAAGAAATCGAGCCGCCGATCGTCGCCAACCAGAATCGAAACAGGTTACGCTCGCGCGAGAGTGGATGTTGTCGCGGCTCGATTCGGAGTTATCTCGGCGGCTCTTGCGTTCATTCTTATCAAACGGTGACGATGAAGAGCGACACGTCGCATTGCAGTCTGCCAGTTTGAATCGCGATAAGGAGGCGGCGGGCGAAGTTCGGAAGATACTGAAGCAGGATACGGCGGCCAATCGTCGCATTGCGGCGGAGGCGCTTGGGAGAATCGGTGATACGTCGGCAGTGCCTGAACTTCTGAGCGCGGCCGAAAGTGCGGACGACCGGATTCTGCAGCATTCGGTCGTCTATGCGCTCATTGAGTTGGCGGATCCGGTGGCTACTCGGCGGGAAATATCGAGCAAATCGCCGAAGGTCGTCGCAGCGGCGCTGCTCGCGCTTGATCAGATGGCTGGCAGCGATATCAGGGCCACGGATGTAATTCCACATTTGAATGCGGCGGATGAGACGCTGAGGCAAGCGGCAGGATGGATTGTAAGGCAACACGCCGAGTGGGGTGGCGAGTTAGCACAATCGCTTGATCAGCAACTGAAATCGCTCAGCGGCAAAAAGGCCGAGAAAGACGAGGCGAGTGGGAACGACGCTTTGCGCGAACTTTTGAGTCTCTTCGCTTCCGACCCGGCAGTGCAAAAAGTTCTGGCCGACGCTTGCACGGCTCATGAAAGCTCGCCGGAGTCGCGACGAGTCGCGCTGCGTGCAATGGCGAACGTGACGCTGCAAGGCCCACCGGATGACTGGAAGCCGGCGATCGCGAAGGCGCTGACGTCGGCGAGCGCGGATGAGTTGCCGCTGGCGATCGCGACGGCGCGGCGTTTTCCGATCGTGTCTTCAAGCGATTCGGGCATTTCTCGGGCGCTCACCGAGATCGGCAATAGCGATCGATACCCGGCGGAGCAGCGAGTCGACGCGCTGTCGATCGTCGCGGGAAAAGCGCCGAGTCTGAGCGATGCGGAGTTCGATCTGCTCATTCAGTCGCTTTCGGGCGATTCGCCGGTGGCCGTACGGTCCGCGGCTGCCGATGCGATTTCAAAATCGCATCTTAGCCCAACTCAATTGAAGGCTTTGTGCAAAGCGATCGAGACGGCGAGTCCGCTGGAGTTGAATCGCCTTCTGAAGCCATTTGCCGCGATGAAGGACGACGCGATTGGGCTGACGTTAATTGCCGCGATCAAGGCTTCGCCGTCGGTTGCGTCGCTACGACTTGATCTGCTCCGTGAAGCGTTGGAGAAGTACGGGCCATGCGTGCAGCAAGGAATTGGTGAGTTGGAAGCGGTCGTCAATGTGGATGCGAGCTCACAGCGGCAACGCATTGAGGCGATGCTTCCATATGTCGCGAAAGGGGATGTGCGACGTGGTCATGCCGTGTTCTACAGTGCGAAGGCTGCATGCTCGTCGTGTCATCGCATGGGTTACGCGGGAGGCACGACAGGGCCGGAGCTTTCGCATGTTGGGCAAACTCGCTCCGAGCGAGATATTTTGGAATCCGTTCTTTTTCCAAGCTTGAGCTTCGTACGAAGCTACGAACCGATGTTGATCACGACGCAGGACGGCAGAACCATTAACGGGATCATTAAGGAAGAGACGACGCAGGAGTATGTGGTAGCGACGGGGCCGGATCAAATGGTGAGGCTGCTACGGACAGAAGTCGATGAGATTCAGCCGAGCAAGACTTCGATTATGCCGGCGGGGTTGGATAGGCAATTGACGCCGGGGGAGCTCGGCGATTTGGTGGCGTTTTTGAAGAATCCTACCAATGCGGAGAAAGCGAAACCGCAAGCGGCGAAGTAGTCGTTGATAATTCCGTCCGCGCTGCTATTTTCGGCTTACTAGGAATTCGACGACGTCGAGGAATTCGGTCGGCGAGAGCGTGCTCGCGAGATTCTCGGGCATGCTGCTTTGGTTCGTGGTGCGCTGTTCGTCGATGTCGTCGTTCTTGATGGTTGCTTGTTTGCCCTCGGCCATGAGCAGTGTGACTGAGTCGCTCTCCTTCTTGATGATGAAGCCGACGAGGGTTTTGCCTTCGTTGGTGATGACCGTGGTTGTTTGGTATTTGGGGTCGACTTTCTTGCTGGGCTCGATGATCGACTCGACGATGTCGTGACGCGTGAGTCGTTTACCGACTTCGCTGAGGTCGGGGCCGAAGGTGTAGCCGGTGTTGCCGACTTTGTGGCAGCTGACGCAAAGTCGGCTGAAGACGGAGTGGCCGTTGTTGGCGTCGCCGGGCATTTTTTCGATTGCTGCGTAGGCTTTGGCGCGCGTCTTCTCGGGCGTTTGTGGGTTGATTAGTTTTTTCAGTTCGCCTTGGGCAGCAGCGCCGGGGGCTCGGCGTCGGATGTAATTGTCGAGAAATTCTTTGGCGTGGTCGTTATCGACGGTCAGCTTACCGGATTGGTACGCGTCTTTCCATTGCGGTTCGAGTGCAGCGAGTGTGTGCTCGAGCGTGTAATCGATGAAGGAATCCGAAGGGGAGTTCAGGACGGCCAGCGATGCGGTAAGTGCGGCCGAAGATTGGAAGAAGCTCAGGCCGCGGATGGCTTCGAGGCGGACGCGCGGGTTTTCGTCGTTTACGCCGGCGGCGAGGAGGTCGACGGCGTTCGGCAGGTAGTCGCGTTCGTCGGACGCGACGTGCATGGCGGCGGCGCGGGCGTTGAAGGTTTTGGCGCCGAGGACCTCGCTCAGCAGCTTCTCATCGACGGCGTGCTGCGATTGCAGCGCCCACAGAGCTTCGCAGCGGAGGCGGTCGTAATCGGCGTCGTTTTTGTCGAGGCTGGCGACCCATTTGTTGACGGCGGCGACGACGGCGTCTTTGGGGCGATCGCGGAGTTCGCGGCGGGCGCGGTAGCGGGTGCGGAGTTCGTGCGTGCGGAGTTGGTCGAGGAGTTCTTCTTCGCTCTTGTCATACTGCGTGATGGGGTCGAGCAGTTTGTTCTTCGTGTAGACCATGCGGTAGATGCGGCCGCGGGTGTGGTCGCGGTTCGGGTCGCGCTGGGAATACTGCATGTGGCCGATGAGTGCGTTGCACCAATCGCCGAACCAGAGGGCGCCGTCGGGGCCGATCTGGGCATCGACGGGGCGAAAGTTTTTGTCGGTGCTGCGGAGGAGGTCGTCGGGGATTTGTTTACCGTCGGCGCCTTTTTCCGACGACATGATTCGCTCGCCGGTGTAGCCGGCGCCTTGGTCGCGGATGTTGAACCGGGGCATGCCGTTCATGTTGATGACGCAAGAGTAGGTGAATTGGCCTTGGACGCCTTGTGGGAATTGGCGCGAGAACAAGAACTCGTTGCCGACGCAGGGGCGCATGCCTTGGTTGTTGAAGACGGGGTCCATGCCGCGGCGGCCCTGCACTTCGGCGCCGGAGAGGGGGGAATCCCAATGTTGTTGGGCGGAGGTGCCGTCGCCGACGAAGCCTTGGCCCCACTGGTCGAAGACGTAACACCAGGGGTTGCCGTAGCCCGGCGTGACGTAGTGATTGATCTTCATCGTGCGGAGGTCGATGATGTGCGAGCCGGGAGCGTCGTGCGTGCGGTGCGGGCCCCACGGGGTTTCGACCGTGGTGCTCATCGAGATGCCCTCGAGGTTGTGGAGCAGGCCGCCGTTGGAGAATTGGAATTTGCCGGCGACATGATGGGTGTCGTCGCTGGCCCAGCCATCGACCAATGGGACGACGAGGTCGGCTTTGCCGTCGCCGTCAGTGTCTTTCAGGAAGAGGTATCGCGGTTGGTCGACGACGATGACGCCGCCGTTCCAGAATTCGAAGCCGGTGGGGCAGGTGAGCTTGTCGTAGAAGACAGTGCATTTATCGGCGCGGCCGTCGTGGTCGGTGTCTTCGAGGATGAGCAGGCGATCGCTGGGGCGCGGGTCGCCGGGCTTCCACATGGGGTACGTAGGCATGCAGCAGACCCAGAGGCGGCCGCGGTTGTCGAAGTTGATTTGGTCGGGCTTAGCCAGTTCGGGAAACTCGCGCTCGCTCGCGAAAAGTTTGACTTCGAAGCCATCGGGGACTTTCATCGTTTTGATGCAGTCCTCGGGCGAGAGGTATTCGAGCTTTTCGGGCTCTGAGTAGTGCTGAGCCGGGTTGCCGAATCGTGTTTCAGGGACGATCAGGTCGCCGGTGTTGCTATCGTCGGGTGGGCCGGGATTTTTGCCTTGGGCGATGTCCCAAACGAGGCGATCGCGAACGGCAGCCATCGCGCGGATTTTGGCGATTTCGCGCGGGAAAGTTTCGGTGTCCCACGTGCGACGGCCGCCATAGACGTACCAACCGTTGAGCATGCGGTAGTCTTGAAGGTGGATCCACGATTTGTCGATGATGGCGTCACGGAGTTTTTTGAAGTCGTCGGCGTCCATGTCGACGGTCATTGGTTCGCCGAATAGCTGGCGATCGAGGTCGGCGGCGATGAAGCGGTCACCGGCTTCATTCAGATGGCAGCCGTTGATGGTGTATTGCATTCCGGCGTCTTTGGCGAAGGCGGCTTTCGTCGGTGTGAATAAATCGACGTAGGCGAGGCCGCGCGCCTTGGCGACTTCGGCGATGATCTTTGTGTAGGCAGCGAGTTGTTCGTCGCGGTCGTCGGCGTTTGGCCAAAGTGGGTTGCCGGTTGGCTCCCAAGCGACGGGGGATACCAAGACAAAGCGTGGCGACGAGCCGTCGAGGCGGGTATATTGCTTCGCCATGGAATCGAGGTAGTTGTTGTAGGCCTCGCGGAAATGCTGCGCCCCGTTTTTTCCGGCGAAGGCTTCGTTGAAGCCGAAGAAGCAGAGGAAGGTGTCGGGGGCGAAGATTTTTAGCGGGTCATCGAGCGCGGTGTAGTCGTTTGGGCGTTGGCGGTCGTCGACGGCATCGCAGGGGCGGGCGAAATTGCGGACGACAAGTTCCAGCTTTGGGAGACGCGTTTGGAGGAGCGCTTCGAAGTTGCCGTAGAGGTTCATTCGCTCGGCGAGCGAGTTGCCGACGAGGGCGATGTGTTCGTGTTCGATGAACTTGAGCGGGAGCGCGCTCGGAGGAAGTTTAGCGTCGGACGCGACAGCGGGTATTTTGGGAACGGCGTTGTCGGAGGTGCCGGCTGCTTGAACCGCCGCAAGACTGAAGAAAGTTAAAACGAGCGTGAGAATGACGCAAGTTACGCGTTTCATGGGTTGTCGACCACGATTGGATTTTGTTGCGCGTGCGAGAAGGCGGAGTACCGACGGCGTATGCCCTCGGCTATTGGCGCAATTGGTTCGGTAAGAAGTCCGCCGTCGCTGCGATTATGACAGGACTTCGTGCACGACGCGAGCAGGGATGACGCCGGTTAGCTTTTGGTCGAGGCCCAGGTATTTGTACGTAAACCGGTCATGGTCAAAGCCGAGCTGGTTCAGCACGGTGGCGTGGAAATCGCGGACGTGGACCGGGTCTTTGGTGATGTTGTAGGAGAAATCGTCGGTTTCGCCGAGGATCGTGCCGCGTTTGAAGCCGCCGCCGGTCATCCACATGGTGAAGCAGCGGGGGTGGTGGTCGCGGCCGTAGTTTTGGTGCGAGAGGCCGCCTTGCGAGTACACGGTACGGCCGAATTCGCCGCCCCAGATGACGAGCGTTTCATCGAGCAGGCCGCGCTGCTTGAGGTCTTGGACGAGGGCGTGGCAGGGTTGGTCGACGTCGGCGCATTGCATTGGGAGGCGGCCGGCGACATTGCCGTGGGTGTCCCAGTTGTTGTGATAGATTTGCACGAAGCGGACGCCGCGTTCGACCATGCGGCGGGCGAGCAGGGCGGTGTTGGCGAAGGTGCCGGGTTGTTTGGCGGCGTCGCCGTACATTTTGTAGGTCGATTCAGGTTCGCTGGCGATGTCGGTGAGATCGGGCACGCTGGATTGCATGCGGTACGCCATTTCGTATTGCTGGATCCGCGTTTCGGTCTGCGGATCATGCAGCTGTTTGAAGTTCAGCTCGTTGAGGGCGTTGACGCCGTCGAGGCTGGCGCGGCGGACATCGCGCGAGACGCCAGGGGGGTCATTGATGTAAAGGATCGGATCGCCGGCGGTGCGGAAGCTGACACCGGCGTGTTGGCCGGGGAGGAAACCCGAGGACCAAAGGCGCGCGGAGATGGCCTGCACTTGTTCGGTGTTCGTGCTCTTGGCGACCATGACGACGAAGGTCGGCAGGTTTTCGTTGAGCGAGCCGAGCCCATACGACGACCACGCGCCGAGGCACGGGCGGCCGGTGACCTGGTTGCCGGTTTGCATGAGTGTGATGGCGGGCTCATGGTTGATGGCATCGGTGTGCATGCTACGGATGAAGACGACGTCGTCGACCATCTTCTTCATGTAGGGCAGGATTTCGCTGACCCACATGCCGGATTGGCCACACTGCTCAAATTTGTATTTCGACGGAGCGATGGGGAAACGGGCCTGGCCGCTGGTCATCGTGGTGAGGCGTTGGCCCATGCGGACGGACTCGGGCAGGTCTTTGTCGAACCAGCCATCCATGACGGGCTTGTAGTCGTAGAGGTCTTGTTGCGGCGGGCCGCCGACCATGTGTAGGTAGATGACTTGCTTAGCTTTGGGAGCGAAGTGAGTGAGAGACTTGGGCAGGCCGGCGGCGGGCGACGTGGCCGCGGCAGCAAGTGCATTCGGCGCGAGGGATGCGAGCGCGGCGGTGCCGAGCAGGTGCGAGCCGGCCGACAGGAAGTGGCGGCGCGTCACGTTTTGGCGAAATTCTTCGAAGGGATTCATAGAATTAGTTGAGCCAAATCACTGAGGCAAAATGGCTCGGCTATTTGTTGAGGACTTCGTCGAGATTCATGAGTTCGTTGGTGACCATGGTCCAGGCAGCGAGTTGCGGTACGGGGACTTTGGCGTCGCTTTTGGATTCGCCATCGGTGACGAGTTTGCTGGCGTCGTCTGGCGAAGCGTTGTAGTGGGCTTCGAACTTTTTCAGCGTGTCGCGGACGATGGTTAGCTCTTCGGGGTGAAGGGAGCGACCTATCAAGCGATCGGCGATAAAGTTGATGCGCCGATCGGTGTTTTGACGGGCTTCAATTGCTTGTTGCGCTAGGTGGCGCGCGGCTTCGACGAACTGTGGATCGTTAAGCGTCACGAGCGCCTGGAGCGGCGTGTTGGTGCGCTCGCGAACCATTGTGCAGACTTCGCGCGTGGGGGCGTTGAAGACGTCCATCGAGGCGGGCGGGGCAGCGCGTTTCCAGAATGTGTACATGCTGCGGCGGTAGAGGGCGTCGCCCGTGTCTTGTTTGTAGTCGCGGGTGTTGCTGCCGATCATGGCGACGGCTTCCCACACGCCGGGCGGCTGGTAGGGTTTTACGCTGGGTCCGCCGATTTTTTCCGAGAGCAAACCACTTGCGGAGAGGGCGTAGTCGCGGACCATTTCGGCATCCATGCGGAAGCGCGGGCCACGTGAGAGGAGGCGATTCTCGCCGTCTTTTTCGAGTTTTTCTGGTGTCGTGATCGAGCTTTGCCGGTAGGTGGCGGACATCACCATCATTTTGAAGAGGCGTTTTATGTCCCAACCCGATTCGCGGAAGTCGACGGCGAGCCAATCGAGCAGTTCTTGATTGCACGGCAAGTCGCCGGTGACGCCGAAATCTCCCGCAGTTTTCACGAGGCCGTTGCCGAAGACTTCGCTCCAGAAGCGATTAACGGTGACGCGGGCGGTGAGCGGATTCTCGGGGCGGAGCAACCACTTGGCGAGGCCTAGGCGGTTGCGCGGCAGATCGTCGGCGAATGACGGCAGGAACGCGGGCGTGGCGGGGGCCACTTCGTCTTTGCGTTGATCGTATTCGCCGCGGTTCAGGATGTAGGCGACTGCCTTATCCGGCTTGTCCTGCATCACGTAGCCGGAGGTGCTGCGGGCTTGGATATCTGCCTGTTCGCGGACAAGCGTTTCGTGGTTCTTGGAGAGCGCGCGGTACGAATCGTCGATCGTGGTTAGCCACCAATCGTAGAGGCTGTTGAGGTCGGCTTCGTTGCGTTTCTCGGGCGGCGTGGCAACGACTGCGGACAGCGAGAGCTTGGCGAGCGAGGCGACTTCGCTTTCGGACAGTTGGCGGGAATAGACGCGGACGTCTTGGATCGTCGCGCCGGACATCGGGGATGTCGTGTTACGCTGGCCAATTTTGAAGGGGACACTGTTCTTGAGCGTACCCGTTAGGGCGTCGGCGATGACATTTGTGGGTTGAGGCTGGCCGTTGATAAAGATGTGGACGCCGGCCGCTTTGCTGCCGCCGTCGTAGGTGATGGCAACGTGGACCCATTGATCGGCGGGAAGCTGATCGCGAGTCATAATTTTCATCGCGTTTTGCGGCCAGCTATCGATGAAGTGGCCGCCAATACGGCGACCTTCGACCCACATATCCCAACCGCGGTAGTCGCGGCGATCGTCCATGCGAGCGAGTACGGAGCCGGACGCATCGTTCGCGGGCAGCTTCACCCAGGCGGCATAAGAGAAGGGCTGCTTCGCGTCGTAGTCGCCGACGGTTTTATCGGTTAGGACCGCACCCTGGTTGAGGTAGGCAGCTTTGGCCGAAACGTGACCAGGTCTCCATTCGACGGTTTTCGGCAGTTTGGCCGTCTGTGGTTTGCCTAGCAGGGTGTAGTGGATGGTGTTGCTGTCATCGTCGAGAGGCGCGAGGAAATCGAGGTCGGCGGTCGGCACTTCGGCGGCGACGTCTTCCGGCTTGGCTTTGGCTAGCCACTCGTCGAACGCGGGGCGAGCCTCGTTGCGGCGAGCATCCATCACTCCCTTAGCAACCGGAATTTCTTTGGCGACTTCGCTCCACCGCTTTTCATCCGCGGCGAGCGGAACGGTAACGATGGGTGGCGTATTTTGAATGTTGCCATCCATCGGCGATTGCGTCGTGTTATTGAAGAACGCCGCTAGCTGATAGAACTCTTTTTGCGAGAGCGGATCAAATTTGTGGTCGTGGCAAACCGCACAGCCTGCGGTGAGGCCCATCCACACTTTCGACGTGGTTTCGACGCGGTCGCGCGTGTAGAGCACGGCGTATTCTTCGGGGATCGCGCCGCCTTCGTTGGTCGTGATGTTGCAGCGGTTGAAACCGGAGCCGAGCCGCTGGTCGAGCGTTGCGTTGGGCAGCAAGTCGCCGGCGAGGTTTTCGATTGTGAACTCATCGAACGGCATATTGGCGTTGAACGCTTTGATTACCCAATCGCGGTACGACCACATTTCGCGGTAGTTATCGAAGTGGATGCCGTGGGTGTCGGCATAGCGGGCGGCGTCGAGCCAGTAGCGGCCCCGGTGCTCACCCCATTTCGGGGACGAGAGGAGTTTGTCGACGAGGTGCTCGTATGCGTCCGAATCATTGTCGTTCGCGAACTCTTCCACGAGTTCGGGCTTGGGCGGCAAGCCGGTGAGGTCGAGGCTGACGCGACGGCAGAGCGTCCGGCGATCGGCTTCGGGAGCGGGCGCGAGGCCGGCTTCTTCCAGACGGGCGGCGACAAAACTGTCGATCGGGTTGCGCACCCACCAGCTGTTGCCGATCTTCGGCACGGGCGACCGGACTGGAGCGATGAGCGACCAATGGGGCTCGTAGTTCGCGCCTTCTTTGATCCACCGCGCGAGCGTTTGTTTTTCGGCGGAAGTGAGTTTCTTTTTGGTGACGGGCGGCGGCATTTGCTCGTCGGCATCGTCCGACAAGATGCGGCGGATCATTTCGCTCGCATCTGGATCGCCCGGCTTGATGGCTTTTTTATCTACGGCAACTTCACGTCGATCCAGCCGCAGGTCGGCTTGGCGCGAGGCGCTATCTGCGCCATGGCAGGAAAAACAATTCTCCAGCAGAATTGGGTGGATGTCGCGGTTGTATTGGAGCGGCAGCTCTGCGGACTGCGCAGAAGCGCAGCACGCAACCGTGGAAAGGAGCGCGATCGACGCTCGGAATTTACGCGCGACTATCTTCACCAATTGTGGTTGCCGCATGCTGTTTTAGGTGGGGGGTTTCGGAACCGTCGCGTGTGCCAGAGAGGCCGCTCCGCAACAATTCCCGCAGGCAAACCATCGCACCTGTTATCATAGCTGCGAACGCGACTTGAGCCAAGCGAATCGTTTCGGCTTAGAGCTCGATTTGGCCAGCCAGCGGGGCGCGATATTGGGTGGGGCAGCAGCTAAGATGTCGCGTTGGAAGCCAATCTAACGCAAACTTGCACAAGATATGCGAAAGCTTCTTTCTGCCGCGGTGTGTTTGATTTTGGCGACACACGCGGCGGCCCAGATTCCCGCGGAATTGCGCGTCGGGCGCGCGGGGCATGCATTCGATCATCTTGGCGAAATTGGTCGCCAAGCCGAATCCGCCGCGGAGAGCGGGGCGACAATTCTGTATACGACCGGCTTGGGTGAGGTAGGCTACGGTGGAATTCCAGCGCAAGAGGAATTTAAGAAGCTGCTGACGAGTGCTCGCGATTATAGCGATCAGGCAAAAGTTCGTGGCATCGAGCTCACGATCGGGTACTTGTGCGCGACGTCGATCGTCAAACTCGATTCGTTTGATAAGAACTGGACACCGGAGTTTCGCGGCCAGTTTCGCACGCGGCCCGGCGAGTGGCGACAACAAGATCGGCAAGGTCGGCCGCTCGCATCGTGGTATGGCGGCGACTATTCGCCGGCGTGCATGAATAACCCAGATTGGCGGGCTTATGAGCGCGCGATGGTGCGCTATCAATTGGAGACGGGGCACGGCGGGATTTTTTTTGATAACCCGACCGTGCATCCGCAGGGGTGCTATTGTCCCGACTGCATGCGGCAGTTTGGCGAAGCATTGAAAAGCGATGCTGGTGGTACGACGCTCGAACAGAGCGGCGACATTGCTGAACCTGAAGCTTGGCGCGCTTATGCGGACGCGCATCCGCAAGAGTTTTTGCGATTTCGATCGACGATTGCCCGCGGTTTTCTGGCGGAAATGCGCGAATATGCGAGGAGCATCAATCCGCACGCGCTCGTTACCTGCAACAACAGCTTGAACTCACCCGAGGTCTTGTTTTCGCAGTGCCGAACGTATGGCTATAACATTTTTGAGATGAGCAAGGCGGAAGACTATGTTGTAGTCGAAGACATGGGTTCGCAGCCGCGGGTGGAAGCGAACGGGCAGGTTTTTGAATATGGGCCAACGTACAAGCAGCTGAATGCGATCAGTCATGGAAAGCCGATTGTCGCGGTGACGATCGCGAACGGTGACTATCACACTCCGCCACGCCTGATGAGACTGGCAATGGCGGAGGCTGCGGCAAATGGTGCGTCGTACATGTCGTGGCCCACGTGGCCGGAAGCGGAGCGAACGCGGATGATTGCCACCGTGCGGCCGGAGGCGGACTTTTTGCGGTCCAACGAATCGCTGCTCAACGAGGGCACGCCTCGGGCGGATGTTGCACTGTTCTTGCCGTTTAAACGGTGGATCGAAACTGAAAAATGTGCGGCATCAGAGTTAGCGGCCGAGCTAACACGGGCGAACGTACAGTACCGCGTGATCAGCGACGACGACGGGAAATCGCTAGCAGATCGGGCGGCGGGACGAGTTTTGCTAGTTGAGTCGCAAGCCGTGCTCAGCTCCGAAGAGAAAAAGGCAATCGCGGCGTTCGAAGCGGAGGGAGGACGCATCATCGCGGCGGATCAGCCGCAATGGCTAGAGGCAATTCGGCGCGCAGTTGATCCACCAAGCGTTGAAATCGAGGGTTCATCGCTTGTTCGCGCCGCGCTTTTCGATCAACCCAAACGAACGATCGTCCACCTGTTCAATCTCAACGTACAGCGGCTGTCGTCGTTCGAAGATAAGGTCTCGCCGGCGAACGACCTGAAACTTGCCGTAAGTGTGCCGTTTGATGCCGTTCGCGAAGTTTCAATTCGGACGCCGGACACGGATTCTACCCACGGGAAGGCGGAGTTCACGGCGGCTCGCGAAGGCGATTCGACGATCGTGAAGTTCACGATTCCGCGTTTGGATATTAATTCGCTTGTCGAGATATCGAAATAGCCATACGTTCGACTAACTGGCTATAGCGTGGGCCCCCACTCGCGGTCTTGCGGACGTTGAAGCAGACTCCCAGCGCCGACGGATTTTGCTCGTTCGGCGGCGAGGCTACACTATTGCGAATGGCGACGTGCGAACCGGTTTATCGATCACGATCGCGCGCTCATGCGGACGATCCGATTACCATGCGAATCTTCGTAGTGCTTTTGATTTTGACCGGCGTCGCTTCTGCGCGTGCCGACGATGAAAAGCCGGCAACGATGATCATCGTAGGCCACGTGTGGACGGGCGATGTGCATCGGCCGGAGGCCGAGGCGGTTGCGATTCGCGGAGAGAAGATTATTTCCGTTGGTTCGCGCGATGAAGTGCAGAAGCTGCGGGACGGGCATACGCGACTGATTGATGCAGGGGCGGGCCTTATCGTTCCTGGGCTGATCGATTCGCATGTTCATCTCATCGATGGAGGGCTGCAGCTTGCTTCAGTGCAGTTGCGAGATGCGAAGACGCGGGAACAGTTCGTACAACGCATTGGGGAGTTCGCCAAACGAAAGCAGCCGGGCGAATGGATCACTGGCGGCGACTGGGACCACACGCCGTGGGGTGGGGAGCTGCCGTCGCGCGAATGGATCGATGCGGTGACGCCGGACAACCCGGTGTGGATCAACCGCCTGGATGGGCATATGTCGCTTGCCAACTCGGCGGCGCTACGAGCTGCGAAAGTTGGGGATGACGTCAAGGACGTGCCGGGCGGTGAAATCGTGCGCGATAAAGATGGCCGGCCGACGGGTATCTTCAAGGATAACGCGTTGGCGCTCATCGACCGCGTGCAGCCTGATCCGACGATGCAGCAGCAAGCCGATGCGACGTTGGCGGCGATGGATTATTTGGCGGCACGCGGCGTGACCGCCGTGCATCATCTCGGCACCTGGCCGCAACTGGAAGTTTTTCGCCTGGTCGAGCGGCGCGGGCAGATGAAGACTCGGATTTATGCATGCACGCCGCTTTCGCAATGGGAGCGGCTCGCGAAGGAGGTGAACGAGCGTGGCCGAGGAAGCGATTGGCTGCGCATCGGCGGGCTGAAGGGCTTCGTTGATGGGTCGCTGGGTTCACACACGGCCGCGTTCTTAGAGCCGTTCACGGATGCACCGGGCGATCGCGGGCTGTTAGTGAACACGCCCGAGGATCTTGAAAAATGGACGATGGGGGCAGACAAAGCGGGGCTGCAAGTCGTTGTTCATGCAATTGGGGATCGGGCCATTCGCACGCAGCTCGATATCTACGAGCGAGTGGCGGCGGCGAACGGTCCGCGCGACCGGCGATTTCGGATCGAGCACGCGCAGCATATTTCGCCCGACGACTTGCCACGGTTCGCGAAGCTAAAGGTGATTGCCAGCATGCAACCCTACCACTGCATTGATGACGGTCGATGGGCCGAGCGCTCGATCGGTGCGAAGCGTTGTGAGACCACGTACGCATTTCGGTCGTTGTTGGATAGCGGGGCGACGCTGGCGTTTGGAAGCGATTGGTTTGTGGCGCCGCCGACGCCGATCGAAGGCATATATGCGGCGGTTACTCGCAGAACGCTCGACGGCAAGAATCCGGATGGGTGGGTGCCGCAGCAGAAAATTAAGATTGAGGAGGCGCTTACTGCGTACACGATGGGGGCTGCTTACGCCGGCTTCAATGGAGACAAGCTAGGATCACTGGAACCGGGCAAGCTGGCGGACGTTGTTGTGCTGGGGCGCAACTTGTTCGAGACGCCGCCGGCCGAATTCAATGCGGTTCCGATACGCATGACAATCGTGGGGGGTAAAGTTGTGTACGACAGTGGTGCAAAGGCGGCGTCTATCGGTAATTGAGTGATAGTTGTTCGCTGCGACGCAGAATTGAGAACCTTATGATCAGAACCGTTGTTTGTTTGACTTTCGCTATTTCATTCCTTCACTCCAGCATCGCCGAAGCAGTCGGGTCCGAGGGCGATTCGTGGAAAGCGGGCGTCGCGAAGGTAGATATCACGCCGGACCTGCCGATCTGGCTTTCGGGGTATGGGTCGCGGAACAAGCCGGCCAATTCGGTTCGCGATCATCTGTGGGCAAAGGCATTGGTGATCGAGGATAGCAACGGAGACAGGGCCGCGCTCATAACGATGGACCTCGTTGGGATCCCGCGTGAAATCTCGCAAGCTGTTTGCAAGCAACTGGAAGAACGCTTTAAGCTGCCCCGCGCAAATGTTGCGCTCAACGTGTCGCACACGCACAGCGGCCCCGTGGTTCGCGGCAATTTGATGGCGATGTACTCGCTCGATGAAGATCAGAGTCGACGAATCAATGAATATCGCGCGTCACTGGTGGAAAAGCTTGTAGGCGTCGTCGATGACGCTGTCAAAACAATGAAGCCATCCAAGCTTTCTTGGGGAATTGGTGAAGCGGGTTTTGCGGTGAACCGCCGCAATAATAAAGAAGGCCAGGTGCCGCAACTTCGCGAAGAAAACAAACTGGCCGGGCCAAGCGACCACGAACTACCTGTGCTGACGGTAACCGGCGAGGACGGCGAGTTGCGGGCCATCGTCGGAGGGTATGCGTGCCATGCAACGGTGATGGGCGATTACTTTGTAACGGCCGATTGGCCGGGGGCGGGACAGAACGAATTGCAGAAGCGTCATCCTGGTGCGGTTGCGATGTTCGTCAACGGTTGCAGCGGCGACCAAAATCCGTTGCCGCGTCACTCCATGGAGCTCGTGCAAAAATACGGCGTGGAGTTTGCCGACGGCGTTGATGCGGCAATTAGAGCCGGATTGAAACCCATCGCGCCGACACTTCGCACGGCGTATAAGGAGATTGACGTTCCGTTCGACAAGTTGCCAACGCGCGCTGAGCTTGAAACCACAACGTCGGCCGCAAAGCCGCAGGGACCGTGGGCCAAGTACATGTTGGCGGAATGGGACCGGGAGGGCAGTTTGCCGGCTACGTACCCGTATCCAGTGCAGGTGTGGCGATTGGGCGATAACCTGACTTGGGTTTTTCTCGGCGGCGAAGTCGTCGTGGATTATTCCATTCGTCTAAAGTCGGAATTGTCAGCCGAGAAGCCTTGGATTTCAGGCTATTCGAATGACGTGATGGCCTACATTCCCTCGCGGCGAGTGCTCGGAGAGGGGGGTTACGAAGGCGGCCTCGCGAGATTTCCTTACGGATTGCCCGCGGTCTGGGATGGATCGATCGAGCAAAAGATCGTCGACGAAGTTCACGAACTGGATGATGTCGTGCAGAAGCAATAACGATCGCCGCTGATCACGGTTGGATCGGGAGACGGAAGACGTTCACGCTAAAAGCGGGCACCGTCAGCTTGCCGCCGATGGCGATCTCCTCAGGTTTAGAAATCGTGACCGATTGCTTCTCGGCGGTGTTGATCGCTTCCGGACTGTCGGCGGTAATCCGCCATGCGGTACCCTTCGGCGCCAATTTGGCTCCCGCAACTTTCAGCTGCACTACAACCGGCTTGTTTTGCGGATTGACGACGCCGACTGTAATCGCGCTGCCATCGTCGGTTTTTGCGGCGGCGATATCGAGCTTGCTCTCGTCCGGGTTGCCACTCACAGTCAGCGGCTGGTTGCCGAACTCGCGGCGGTAGAGCAGCAAGGGAAGGGCGGTCGTATCGAAAAAAGCGGCGGTCTTGGTCGTCTTGATGCAGCCGATCACGTTCACGGTCTGGGCGTATTCCGCCATCTTGATGATGTCGGAATTGCGAAAATATTCGTGAAGCCCGGCGGCGACGCCGAGCGCATCGGCAAGGTCGTACTGGCAGCCCAGTTCGCCATAAACATAGTCGCGATGCCAATAATTCCATTCGTCCATCGCAATTGGAATGTAACTGTCCGGCTTGCGTCCAAGTTTTGCCTGTAGCTCGCGATGGCTGGCTGCTTTTTTGCGGATTTGTTCGCGCAAAAGCCCGACGTGTTGTTCAAGTGGAATCTTGCCGTCCTTCGTCCAGGGCAAGCGGCCAGCATAAAAATGCTCGGAAACGAAGTTCATATTGTCCGCACATTTCTCGAGCATACCCTCCGACCAACTGACGTGGCGCGCATTTTTGCCATCGCCGAGACTATCCTGCGTACCTAGATCGCAGGACCCCACCAGCACGAGTTCGGGATCGACTTTGTGCATGGCTTCCGCGACGAGATTGTGTTTTTGAACGTATTGCTTGAGCGGGATGTGTCCCAACTGCCAGTTGCCAAACATTTCATTCCCGACGCACCAATACTTCACATCGTAAGTGTCGTCGTGCCCGGATTCGGTGCGCCAAGAGCCGCCGATCGAATCTTCCGGGCCGTTGCAGTACTCAACTTCTTGCGCCGCGGAGTATTCGTCGCCAAAGCCGGTGTTTACTGCGATCATTGGTTCCGCGCCGATCGTGCGGCACATGCGCACGAATTCATCGATGCCAAAGTCGTTGTGTTCGACGCCGGTCCAGGCGGGATTATGGCGCGGGGCGCGTTCGTCGCGCGGGCCGACGCCATCGCGCCAGTTGTAACCACTGACGAAATTTCCGCCGGGCCAACGATAGATGCTGCCGTGAAGCTCTTTGAGGAGTGACAGCGTATCTGCCCGCAGACCACGCACGTTGTCGTCAGGCATGAGAGACACGGCGCCGATCAGGCAGGGTCCTTCAGTAACTTCGATACTGAGTTTTGCGTGGTCGGAAGTGCGCGGTGCTTTGAAGGTGAAGGGGAACCGCGTGAACTCTTCCGAGTCGACCTCCGTCGTTGCGGAATTATTATGATCTTTGCTGTCGCCGACATTCAGCGATATTTTCACTTTGGATTTATCGTTTGCGGCTCGAAGCCAAATGTAGCCGTCGTATTCCTTGCCGGCGATCACCGCCAAATCGTTTTGCCGAATACCACTGCCGGCGGCGATCTGCGGCGAGTGTTCGCCGACGAAAGCGCCGTCTTTCACCATATCGACCGACTTGGCCGGGCCTGTGACTTGCCACGGTGAAGCGCTGACGATCGGGAACTTCGCATTCGGCGAATCGCCGTAGGGGCGATAGTCATCAGTGATGTCGTAGTAGAACTTGCGGTCTTCCAGCATTTCCGCCCAGATGCCGCCGTAAATGCAGCGACCGAGGTGCTCGATAAATTGACCGTAGATGAACGGGTTGATTTCGGGGCCGGATTTATTCGCATCGATTGTGATTTCAATCGGGGCGTTCGAGGACGGCTGTGTGGCCGTTTCGGCACTTGCGAAACGAACGGCTGTCGCAACCAGCAACGTGGCCAGAAAACAGGTGGTGCGCATTTTTGGTGCCAAGACCGATAGCGGAGTTTTCGACGGGGACGCGTCGATCGTATGCGAGAATTTGGCCGCTAGCAAGCTGCGCCTTGATTGAGCTAGGCCTTTCGACGCAGCGCGTGCTACCATCGTCGGCACTCTAAACTTCATCGAAACGGCAGCATTTCAAGTTACAGCGCCATGCGTATCGGAGTTTTCCTGCCGAATTGGGTCGGTGACGTGATCATGGCGACGCCGACGCTGCGGTCACTGCGAAAGTTGGCGGGACCCGACGGGCGCTTGGTGGGGATCATGCGTCCCTACGTGTCCGACGTTCTTGCGGGCACGCCGTGGCTGGATGAAACGATCGTCTATTCCAAGGCGCAGCAATGGTTCGGGTTGCCGAGCCGGGAACTTATCCACAATCTGCAAACGGCAAAACTTGACGTCGTTGTTCTGCTGACGAACTCCATGCGGACCGCGTGGATGGCTTGGAGAAGCGGGGCGCGAAAGCGCGTCGGCTTTCGCAACGAAGGACGATCGTTTTTGCTGACGAATCCGATTCGCGAACCGCGGACGGCGCAAGGATTACCCCTTCCGACGCTTGAGGGTTATCTTCATTTGGCTGCCATTGCTGGATGCGCGCCGGAGCCTGCCACGATGGAGTTGGGTACCGAGGAAATCGACGAACGAGCGGCGGACGTCGCGTGGAATCGACTGGCGTTACCTGACGGTGACCGCGTGATTGTCTTAAATTCGGGCGGTGCGTACGGCGTGGCAAAGCTTTGGCCTGTGGAACACTTCGCCGAGCTAGCGCGCCGCTTAGTTAGCGGTGGCACGTTTTCGGTACTGGTCAATTGCGGACCGTCTGAACGTGAGACTGCGAGGCTGATTGTAGAACAAGCCAACGATCCGCGCGTCGTTACGTTGGGGGACTGCAAAGAGCTGCCCGTCGGGCTGACCAAAGCGTGTATCCGTCGCTCTCGGCTTTTAGTGACGACGGACAGCGGCCCACGGTACATAGGCATTGCGTTTGGGCGGCCCGTCGTCACACTTTTCGGTCCAACGGACCCACGGCTGACTAAGTTGCCGTACCAGCGAGAGACGCAACTGTCGCTGGGCCTCGACTGCCAACCGTGCATGGAGAGAACCTGTCCTCTGAAGCATCATCGATGCATGCGCGACTTGAGCGTGGATCAAGTGTATGCGGCGGTTCGTGATTCGCTAAGCCGACTGCCGGCGGAACACGCGGCCTAGCGCTGTGGTGCGCAGTAACTAGCAGCGCTCGCCTACTTCGTTAACGCCATGGTTCGGCCGGCGATGCGATCTTGCGACTTTGTGACGTCGGAGATCGCCGAGCGAATTGGGCGGATAACGCGTCCCAATACGACTGATGTCGCCGTGGCGGCGTTGACTTGCCGATCGGAGCAAAGACTCGCCATTTCTTCCCACTCAAAAGGGAGCGTGCTGGCCGTGTGGTAACAGGCTCGACCGCGGCCAGCGAGGTGCGATTGCGGGGTGTCGTCCCAATGCCTAACGAAAACGAAATAATCGACGTCGGCGGGAATATCGCTCACGGTTTCCGGCCAAGGGAGTTGAACGATTGGTTTTCCATAATAGTAGGCAAAGCGATGTTCGATCTCGGTCAGGCTTGCTAACCTCGTGCCCGGTGGAATTCGTTCCTCCAGCTCAGCAATCGCAGAAGTGGGGTTACTCCAGCGCGCGATGTTAACGTTGACCATTAGTCCGGCAGCACTTAGCCCGGCCACGCTGGCCAGTGCTATGACGGGCACCAAGGGTCGAGTGAACCGGGAAGAGCTTGAGATCCAAATCACGGCAGCAACGACAACTGCAAATGCAGCAAATAAGTATACAAACCAAGTCGGCTGATATAACCGGAAGGACCAATTGTCGGGAAGCGCGCTATCAACCGCGATAAATGCGGCGCACCCGCCGATTAGAACTGCCCAAGACAGCATGAAACGACGCCCCGCACCATGGGCACCGCTCGCGAAAGGCGCCTGCGAACACGTCTCGATTACGAGTGCGATAAACACGGCCAGAACCGGGTACAACGGCATGAAGTAACGGCCTCGAGCGGCGGCGGCCATCCACACGGTGGGGTAAGCGACCACAATCGCGGTAACCAAAAACCGCGTGACTTGCGACTTTTCGCGTAACCGGTCTCGAACGCCCGAAAAGAGAAGTGCAATAAGGATAGGCGACCAAGGCAAAATGCAGCCGCAGGTTTCGAGCGGGTAGGAGATGGCGTGCGTGAGGAGACCGCTGAGACGAATACGGTCGCCCGCAAGCCCTGTCCAGATGGCGCGGACGCTCGGCCAATCGGTCGCTCGGTAAAAAGGAATTTGCCAGGCGGCGATGATTGCCACAAAAACCAGCGCGCCTGCAACGGTCTGCCAACGAACCAGATAGCGCAGGTCGCGATTCATAAAAAGATAGGCGGCGGTAATCGCTCCAAAGTACACCGGTGCCTGGGGGCCTTTCACGAGCGCCGCCAGCGCGGCGAAAGCAAATCCGATACTCCACACGGCCAGCGGCGGCCAACGGCGCGAGTAGCTCAGATGCCACAGTAAAAGCGAAGCGCCGACGAAAAGCGCGAAGACAGCTTCGGATTCGCCTCGCCGGCCAATTTGCAAAACTTGACCGCTTGTCGTGTAGACTAGCGCAGCAATCAACGCGGTCGAGCCGAGCGCGAATGCGCGGGTGTAGCCGTAAATAAGTAACGCGGTCAGCGCGACCGCGATTGCGCTGGGCAAGCGGATGGCGACCGGGTCGACGTCTCCTCGCAGCCAGCCACCGATCGCCATGAGCCATATGGTCATCGGAGGGCGTTCTGGGAACACCTGCCCTTGCTGGCGTGGGACGGCCCAGTCGCCCGTCGTCAGCATTTCGCGGGCGGCAGTTGCCCAGCGCGTTTCTTCGCCGACGAGTGGTTCTAGCGTGAGTCGCGTGCCGTAAAAAAGTGCGACGGCGATGAGAATTAGCGCCGCTGCGCGAAGGTCCGACCAACCGAGGTCAGTACGTGCGGGTACGGCAGGCGCGGGAATCACGTTGACGCGCATGGCTGCACCGAATGCCAAGTAGGTGAGAGAAGGGCGGGAGCGGAACGGTAACAGAACGATGCCAGCGCCTCAACACCAGAGGACGCTAGCAGCGCACTGGGAGAGCGGCGTTGCCGCACACCGCGCCAGCACGTATCGTTTGGCAGATTTACTGACCAGACTCGACCGATAACCAGGGCGGCCCGTTTTGATGAGACCTACGACGATCAGAATCCGGCCGGCCGAAATCGTCGTCGTGTTGCCGTGTTACAACGAAGCCCGGCGGCTCGATTTCGAAGCTGTCGAGAACTTCTTGCGAAATTCGTCGAACGTAATGCTGTTGCTCGTGGATGACGGTAGTACGGACGACACTCCGCTGTTACTTGAGAAAATTCGACGGCGCGCTCCTGCACAAGTTTGTACGCTGCGGTTGAATTCGAACCGGGGAAAAGCCGAGGCCGTGCGCCAAGGCGTCATAACCGCATTGCGACGGCAACCGGCGGTCGTCGGGTACTGGGACGCCGACTTATCAACGCCGCTGGAAATGATTCCGCGCCTGGCAGAAATTTTCCAAACGCGGCCGCAAGTTCAGCTTGTGATGGGCAGTCGAGTGGCAATGTTAGGACGGAAGATACGCCGCAGCCCCGTGCGACATCTGTGCGGGCGCACGTTTGCCACGGCGGCGTCGCTGGCGCTAAGGCTACCAGTGTACGATTCGCAATGTGGTGCGAAGCTGATCCGCGTGACACCGCACACGGCGGAGTTATTTGCGATTCCGTTTCGTTCGCGATGGATCTTCGACGTTGAACTGCTGGCCCGGATCATGCATTTCGAAGGCTTTGGGCAAGAATCGCGCGGCTCCGAGTCGCTTTTTTACGAGCACCCGTTGGAGAGTTGGCACGATGTGGCTGGTTCGCGCCTGCGGCCTTTCGATTTTATTGCCGCGGCTGGCGAACTATTGGGAATTTACTGGCGATATACGCGCGGTGGCGCACTTTCGGAGGCGCGCGCGACGGCTCCCATCAAACTTCATCGTGCTGACGATGATGGTCGCATGGCAGCGTAAACGAGCCGGCGGGAAAGCGGCCGCGGACGTCGAATTAAATCGCTGCGGCGCTACAGGTATGTGTTGATCAAGTTTTCGATCATTTCCTGGCGGCCGCTGCGATTCGGGGCTGCGTCGCCTTTTTCGAGCATGATCTTTTCGAGTGACTTGAAGCTCTGCTTGCCGGACTCGATCTCCTTGCCCAGGCCCGAATCCCAGCTGGCATAACGCTCTTTTAGCAGGCCTTCGAGCTTGCCATCGGCCATCATTGCGTGGGCGATTTTCAGGCCGTGGGCGAAGGCGTCCATGCCGCCGATGTGGGCATGAAATAGATCGACGGGCTCGAAGCTCTCGCGGCGGACTTTGGCATCGAAATTGACGCCGCCCGTCTTGAAGCCGCCGTATTTGAGCAGGGAGTACATGCACTGCGTCGTGAGGTAGATATCAGTGGGGAACTGATCGGTGTCCCAGCCAAGGAGCATGTCGCCGGTGTTGGCGTCGATCGAACCGAGCACGCCCGAGCTGCCGGCGACTTCCATTTCATGGTGCATCGTGTGGCCGGCCAGCGTGGCGTGATTCGTTTCGAGGTTCAGCTTCAAGTGGTCGATGAGACCGTACTCTCTAAGGAAGTTGCAGCAGGCGGCCGCGTCCGCGTCGTACTGGTGCTTCGTGGGCTCTTTCGGCTTGGGTTCGATATAGAACTGGCCGGTGAACCCAATTTCTTTGGCGTAATCGACGGCCATGTGGAGGAACTTCGCGAGATGTTCGAGCTCGCGTTTCATGTTCGTGTTCCACAAGTTTTGGTAGCCCTCGCGGCCACCCCAGAACGTGTAGCCTTGGCCGCCAAGTTCTTTCGTGACATCCAGTGCCTTTTTGACCTGGGCCGCAGCGAATGCAAAGGCCTCGCAATTGGGGCTTGTTGCAGCGCCGTGCATATAACGGCGATTGCTGAACAAGTTGGCCGTGCCCCATAACAGCTTGATCCCAGTGCGTTGCTGTTCTTCCTTAAGGACTTTCACGACGGCGTCGAGATTGCGATTGGATTCCGCCAAGTTCGCGCCTTCCGGCGCAACATCGCGATCATGAAACGCGTAGTACGGGTTGCCGAGCTTCTGCATGAACTCGAAGGCGACCCGCGCGCGATTCTGGGCGTTCTCGACGGAGTCGGTGCCATCTTCCCAGGGGCGAACCGCGGTGCCGGGTCCGAACGGGTCGGCGAGCGGATTTCGGAACGTGTGCCAGTAAACGACGCTGAAGCGCAAATGGTCGCGCATCGTTTTGCCGCCCACTTTTTCGTCCGCGTGGTAATGACGGAAGGCGAGGGGGTTTTTGGACTCGGGGCCCTCGAAACGGATCGTCTCAATTTCTGGAAATGCAGCCTTCATGGTTTACCTTTGTGATTCGCACCCCCGGCGCGGGGGCTTAGTCTGATGAGTTTTCGCGATTACTTGCGTGACACTTTCCGGCACAGTTCGTCCCTTTATTAGGGGATTCGAATGCTGGACTGTCCGATGCCCGACCCGCCGGCGGGTAACACAAAAGGGCTTATTCTATCGAATGTGACGACTGTACCGGGAGGGGTTTGTTGGACAGTTTTACAACCCACGAGTACCCTGAAAAGATACACGTTCGCCGGCGCGGCTGGGACACCGATGGCGACGAGCTCGAGGAACAGATGAGAACAGGCATCTTCTGGAGGGGCATTCGCCCACGGCCCGCGGTCCGGACTCAGCCCCACTCCGCGTCATTGCGTACGCTGACGACGATCCTGCAGCGACCCGCCGTGTCGAGCTTCGCCCTCGCGGCGATTGTGCTTGTTTTATTGGCAGATCCGGCGGCCAAGGCGAGCCAGTACGTCGAGCTCGACTATAACCTGACGCTGTCGGGTCACGCGAGAAATTCGGTTTTCTTGGAGCTGTTCGACGATCGACCAGCTACAACCGCCAACTTTCTATCGTACGTGAATAACACGAGTGTGGCGCACGGCAGCTTCACTGGCTCCTTCATGCATCGTCTGGCCCGGAATTTTGTGATCCAAGGCGGTGGGTACTACCCGAGTTTCGTACAAGAGCCCGCGCCACTGAACGTGTCGCTCGATCCGAATGCCGTGATCGACTTGGACGGAAACCTCGCAACTGCAAATCCGACAGTTAATAACGAAAGCGGTCTGGCGCCCGCCCGCTCTAACACGCGTGGAACGATTGCAATGGCACTGATTAACGGCCAGCCGAATAGTGCCAACAATCAATGGTTTGTAAACTTGGGCGACAACCACGCGTCGTTAGATTCATTGGGCTTTACCGTGTTTGGCCAAGTCGCCGGCGACGGAATGGCTATGTTCGACGCGTTCAACACGCTATCGATTGCAAATCTGAACCCGGATACGAATGACGACGGCACGCGGGACCCAGGTCCATTCTTTAATCCGAACGCGTCGCTAGATTCCAATAATCTTCCCACCGATGGCGTGCCGTATTTAAACGGCACAAACCAAGATATTCTGGTCGTCATCAATCAGGCGAAGCAGGTCGACTATTTGGGCCCGAATTTGACGACCGCTGTTCCCGCCGGCGGACTTGTTTTTTCGACACGCGACGTTTTTATCGATACAGGTACGCAGTTTACCGGAACCGGTCCGCTTACGATTGCAGCGGGTCGGAACTTGGGAATCCGCGAGGGAGTATCTTTGGGCCGCGATCTCTCGGTTCACGGCACACTCGCGCCGGGGAATCAAATAGGGTCGATCACGGTTCAGAATTACACGCAGTCTTTCGATGGCCGGCTTAATATTCAGATCGCCAGCGCAACGCCCTCGGGACAACAGTACGCTGACACGCAGTACGATCGCGTCATGGCGACCGGATCGGCGGCGCTTGCCGGCGAGCTGAGCGTGTCATTCATGCCGACGTACGCCCCAGCGGCGGGTAACTCGTTTACGATTTTGACCGCCGGTTTGATTCTCGGGACCTTCGACACATTCGATTTGCCAAACCTGCCGTTGGGAGATGTTTGGAATATTAGCAAGACAACAACGGCCTTCAATCTGAAGATTGTGTACGCCGATTTCGACCACGACGGAAAAGTCGACATGAGCGACTACATTCTGTGGCGAAATACCAAGGGCGGGTCGGTTACGCCAGGATCGGGAGCCGACGCGGATGGCAATGGGTTCGTTGACGATGCCGATTTCGCGATTTGGCGTGCGAATTTCGGCAATGTCCGCGGCACCCAAAGCGGTAGCGGGTCGGGAAGCCTAGTGGCTGGGGGCGTGCCTGAACCGGCGACCGCACTTCTTATGGCGACCGGTGCCATTGTCATGGGGTCCGTTCGCCGTCGCCGTGGTTAACTTTGGCGCTCGGACGACTGCAGTTGGCGGTATAATCGGAAGGTAATCTCATCTAACCAGGATTGGTATCATCGCCTGTAACATCAAATCTCATTTTGACATGCATAAGCCCATTCGACTTATAAGATTTGCTGCCCTGTTGTCTCTAATCGTGGCTGCACAATGCAAGTGGGCGCTCGCGACCGTCGTGCGCTTCCAGACGTCGTCGGGAAATATCGACGTGCGCATGTATGACACGGCGACGCCGAACAGCGTCACGAATTTCCTCAACTACGTAACTAGCAACCGATATAACGGAACCTTCATCCATAGGGTACCGCAACTACCCGGGGGCGCTGGGACAGCCAATTTCGTGGTGCAAGGTGGCGGGTTCCTATTGAATAACTCGATTTTCGCGGCTTCTGGGATCGTCACCGATGCGCCGATTGGCGACGAGTTCAAAATCAGTAACACTCCCGGCACGCTTGCATTTGCGAAGAACTCGGCAGGAGCGACCAGCCAATGGTTCTTCAATGTTGGCGACAACTCGGCGTCACTGGATAGCCAGGGATTCACCGTGTTCGGGCGTGTGCTGGGAACTGGCATGACCACGGTAAATACGATCAACAACCTGCCGGTCGTGAATGCCGCCTCAGCAGAAAACGCACCGGGAGAAGACTTTGATGAGGTCCCTGTTCGCGATCTCAACAAAGTAATTCAGCAGCAAGATATCACCAGTAACGAAGCCGTTATGGTGAATGTTGTCGTGTTGAATTATAAGGCGGGCGACTACGACTTTAACGGCACCGTGAACGCAGCTGACTATAGCGTGTGGCGCAATTCGTACGGTTCCACGACCAACCCGGCTGCGGATGGCAACGGCGATGGAGTCGTGGACATGCGCGATTATGTAGTGTGGCGCAACACACTTGGGCAGACAGGCGGCCCAGGCGCGGGAGCAGGATCCCTTTTCGATAATGGCAGCGTGCCCGAACCATCGTGCGCTATGTTGGTTTCGGGGCTGATTCTTTGCTGCTGTCGGCGGTCACGGGCCCGTTAAGGGCATCACCCGCTGCATCCCGAAGTTCTTCCGCAAACGCTTGCGAATAGGCGATACTTCTGTCACTATTTGACCTGACAGAAATCTAATCTCGGATGACGCGCAACCCGGCATGAACGTCGCATGCGGGTGCGGCGCGCGGAACACGGTCGCAATGTCCAGCCTTATCAAAGAGCGCTTGCTTGCCGGTAAGATCGTCAAAACGATGCATGTCGTTGGCTACGCGACGCCGCGCATTATTGAGATGCTCGGCGTGCATGGAAACTTCCAGGGTTTCTGGTTTGATCAAGAGCACTCTGCGATTCCGCATAAGGAGCTGGAGCTGCTGATGATCGCCTGCCGTGCTGCGGGCAAAGATGCCTTTGCGCGTGTGCCGCCCACCGATTATGCGACGGTCATGAGGCCGATGGAGACAGGTTGCAGCGGCGTCATGATCGCACAAGTGCGGACGCTCGACGAAGTGAAGCAAAGCGTGCAATGGGCGAAGTATCCGCCGGTCGGAATTCGCGGGGCGTTTACGGGGAACGCGGAAACGCGTTACGGCAAGGTCGGGCTCGCAACGCACATCGAAAATGCAAATCGCGACCATTGGCTAAGCGTGCAAATCGAAACGCCGGAGGCCGTCGAGATTGTCGATAAAATCGCCGCCACGGACGGGGTGGACTGGCTTTTTGTGGGGCCGGCGGATTTGTCAGTAACGCTGGGTGTTCCCGGTGATTTCATGCACCCTAAGTGCATTGACGCCCTGAAAAAGGTCGGCGCGGCCACAAAGAAAGCCGGGAAGTCTTGGGGGATTTTATCCCGCGATATCGAACACGCGCGCAAATGTCGGGAGTTAGGCTGTCAACTTTTCAGCGTGATGGGCGATGGGGAATGCCTCAGGGTCGGCCTCGAAACGCTGGAAAAGCGGTTCGCGGAGCTAGACGACTAGTCCCAATGTGGCTTGCATCTTTTTCTAAGATGAAAGTCCTCTGCATATTTCTGAGAAAGCCGTGTTATATTAAACGACCCGTCCAAAAAAAGCTCTGAGAAAGAATATGACCAAGAAATCGGAAAAGAAGAATAAAGTCGAAGTGAAAACCGCTCTTGCTGACAAATACGATCGGTTGGCTCGTGTTCGCAGCAGCAAGCCTGGAAAGAGACGACTGCAGCGCCATGCGGAACGTTTTCGAAGTCAGGCTGCAAACTTGTCGAAGAGCATGCCAGAATGACGTCCCTCGGGGCTCGCCGAACTTCTGCCGATAACGAACCGCCGACAAAAAAATTCGCCGATTCTATGGATTCGGTGGACGTACGGCAGCTTACGCCGTCGACCGAAGTGCTGCAGCCGCCCGAGCACCAGAGCTTCTGGCTTTGGGTGATGTGCCTTACGGGCGTGGATTACTTCAGCACGCTCGGTTATCAGCCGTCGATCGCGTTTGAGGCGGTTGGCCTGCTCGCGCCGATAGCAACAGTCGTGCTCATCGCGGTGACCCTCGGCTGCGCGCTCCCCGTGTATTCGCGCGTTGCGGAAGAATCGCCGCTCGGCCACGGTTCGATCTCGATGCTGGAGCGTTTGCTTCGCGGGTGGACGGCCAAGTTCTTGGTATTGGTGCTGCTTGGTTTCGCAGCCACCGATTTCATCATCACCCAAACACTTTCCGCCGCAGATGCTGCGGAACACCTCATTCACAATCCGTATTGGGCCGGTGCGCCCGCATTCTTGCAAAGTCAGATGTTTCTGACGATCGGGATGCTTCTGCTGCTCGGTGGGATGTTTCTCCGCGGATTTAAAGAAGTCATCCTTATCGCTGTAGTAATTGTTGGCTTTTACCTTGCGCTAAATGTGTTCGTGCTCGTTAGCGGGATTGTGTACCTTGCGTTCCACCCGTCGCTCGTCGCCAACTGGTACGAATCGGTGATCGCTGGCGATTGGCACATCGACCACGAGGGCAGCGGTCTTTGGGCGGCTGTGCTGACGTGTTTGATATTCTTCCCCAAGCTCGCCTTGGGGTTGAGCGGTTTTGAAACCGGCGTCGCGGTAATGCCTTTAGTTCGAGGCGAGCATGGCGATGATCCGCAGCGGCCGCGCGGTCGCATCCGTAACACGCGCAAATTGCTGGTCACCGCGGGCCTCATTATGTCGTGCATGCTGCTGGGATCGAGCATAGTCACGGCCATGCTCATTTCTCCGAAAGCGCTGATTACCGAGGGCCAGGCTTCTAACCGCGCGCTAGCCTACGTCGCGCACGGTGAAACCGCCATCACGATCAATCCAATCTTCGGGCAGGCTTTCGGTACGATTTACGACATGAGCACGGTCGCGATCCTCTGGTTCGCTGGAGCGAGCGCGATGAGCGGGCTGCTCAACCTTGTCCCACGTTATTTGCCTCGATTCGGAATGGCGCCACGTTGGGCCGAGGCCGTGCGCTGGCTCGTCATCCACTTCACGTTCATCAATATCGTCGTCACTCTGGTGTTTGGCGCAAGTGTGGTTGCACAGGGTGGCGCCTACGCAACGGGCGTGATGGTGCTGATGTCCAGCGGCGCGATCGCCGTCGTGATCGACATGTGGCTAAAAGGCAGCGGCCCCTGGTGGCGTCGCCTTCATTGGGGATACTTGGCGGCGAGCGGCGTGTTTCTTTACACGACTATTTGCATCATCATCGAGAAACCTGACGGCATTAAGATCGCCGGCGCTTTCATTTTTGCCGTGCTCGTATTTTCCATCGTCTCCCGAACCCGGCGGAGCACGGAGTTACGTTTCGAGAAGTTCGATTTTGTCGACGAAACATCTCGGTTCATGTGGGACTCACTGCGTCACCTGGAGTTTCCTGTTCTCGTGCCGCATCGCCCAGGGCACCACACGATCGCGGAGAAGGATGAGAAGATTCGCCGCGTGCATCGGTTGGGCCGCAATGTACCGATCGTTTTCGTCGAAGCAACGGTGGGCGACCCGAGCGAGTTCGCCCACAATCCGATGATTGAGGTCACCGAGAAAGATGAGCGATTTTTGCTGAAGTTAACGCGATGCGTGTCGGTCGCCCACGCGGTTGCAACTGTTGCCCTTGAGCTTTCGAAGACCGGCAAGCCTCCTGAAATCCACTTTGGCTGGTCCGGCGAGAGTCCGCTGGCCGCTAATCTTGGCTTTCTTTTGTTTGGCGAAGGCAACGTGCCCTGGTTGGTGCGAGAGCTGATTCTTAAGGCGGAGTCGGATCCGAAAAAGCAGCCGCGCGTGATTATTGGTTGATGCCGGCCACCTACGCAGCGTGACGGGCCTTTGCTAAAATGCCGGCTCGCATTCCCCTTCCTTCGCGTTTCCCCAGCGCTATCCGGGCAGGCCTTTCATGGCAGATTCTCAACGGCTGACACTCACCCAGTGGCTCGTTTGCATCATTGCAGCGATCGGCTTCGCGTTCGATACCTACGAGCTTTTGATGATGCCGCTGATCTTGCGGCCAGCAATGCTCGAAATGCTTGGCGCGGCTCCGAACACGCCGGCGTTCAATTTGTGGCGTGGACTGCTGTTTTTCGTGCCGGCAGTGGTTGGCGGCATTTTCGGTTTGCTAGGCGGTTATCTCACCGACCGGCTTGGGCGACGGCGCGTGCTCACCTGGAGCATCCTTCTCTACGCCTTCTCGGCGTTCGCTGCCGGATACTCAACGTCGATCTGGATGCTGCTCGTTCTGCGCTGCACGACATTCATCGGCGTTTCGGTCGAATTCGTTGCGGCCGTGGCCTGGTTGGCGGAAATGTTTCCGGAGCCGCGGACACGCGAGCGGGTACTAGGTTACACGCAGTTTTTTTCCTCTCTCGGCGGTGTTCTCGTAGCGACGGCCAACCATTGGATCGTTCCGAACTCCGCGAGCTTTTTTGCAATCAGCCTGCCCGATTGGCTCGCGTGGCTCGGTCCCATCAAAGATTCTCACGCCGCATGGCGTTACACGCTGATGTCGGGCTTAATCCCGGCGTTGCCATTAATCTTGGTGCGCCCGTTCCTTCCCGAATCGCCATCATGGCAGGCAAAACGGCTTGCTGGCACCCTGCGGCGTCCTAGCCTCGGCGAACTATTCGCGCCGGATCTTCGCCGCACCACAATTGTCACGACGCTCATGATGGCGCTAGGCTATGGCGCGGCGTTCGGCGCGATCCAGCAAATTCCGCAAATCGTCCCGGCGGTGCCGGAGGTTCACACCGCGGTCGTCGAGGCGACGAAGGACTTGAAGGGGCCAGAAGCGGGCAAAAAGACTGGGGAAGTCGTCCAAAGCGCCGCCGCCCAGGTCTCGCAAGTTCAGGAGTTCGGTGGACTCGCGGGCCGGCTGGCGCTCGCGCTATTGGTCGTCGTCATTGTCAGCCGCCAAAAGCTGATTCGCGTTTTCCTAATCCCCGGTTTGATCATCTTGCCGATTGTGTTTGGCTACGCTGCGCTGCACAGCCTGCGTGGGCTGGAAATCGGAATATTCCTGGTCGGATTTTTCACCGTGGCTCAGTTCAGCTTCTGGGGAAATTATCTGCCGCGCGTTTATCCGCTCCACTTGCGAGGGACTGGCGAGAGCTTTGCCGCGAATATTGGCGGACGGATGATCGGTACATCGTTCGCTCTCGTGACAAGCGGCTTGGCGCTCGCGATGCCGGGCGACACCGATGCCGTGAAAATGGCGTTCGCTGCGATGGCCGTCGGCACGGTCGTATATGTTGCGAATCTCATTCTTTCCTTCTGGCTTCCCGAGCCGCCGCGCGAACTGATGCCCGATTAGCGGAGAGCGGCGATGGCCAAAGAACGATACCGCTGGACTCGCGAACTAACGGGCTACCATTGGTTCGTGTTTTTGGTTGCCAGTGCGGCGTGGTTTTTTGATTGCCTGGATCAGCGTTTGTTTTCGTTGGCACGCCCCGATGCTTTAGCCGCGCTGATGTCTAGCGGCGGCGATGCGCAGACGATCGGCAAGGTCGTCACCGCTTTGTTTTTAATAGGCTGGGGCGTCGGTGGCTTGATGTTCGGCCCACTCGGCGATCGGTACGGCCGGTCGAGAATGCTGACTATTTCGGTGCTCATTTACTCAGCGTGCACCGGGCTAACCTTCTTCAGTCAATCGTACGTCGATTTTGCATTGTTTCGATTCTTGACTGGACTCGGTGTGGGCGGCGTGTTCGGGCTCGCCGTCGCCCTGATCGCAGAAACGCTGCCAGATAGCGCACGGGCCGGCGCGTTAGGAATGCTCCAGATCCTCTCCACGATCGGGAACATTGCCGCGGCCGTATTCAAGATGCTGTTCGATCACTTGCAGGAGACGCACGTGATTGCGGCAGCCAGCGGCTGGCGGTGGATGTTTCTGGTCGGCGCACTACCCGCGTTTTTAGTAGTACTAACCATGCGATACCTCCGCGAGCCGGAACCTTGGCTACGGCTCAAGGCCGAAGGCCTGCTTCCCAAAGGCGGAATTTGGGGGCCGTATCAAAGCTTGGTGGCTGACCACACGTGGCGAAAGAATTTGATTGTTGGTTCACTCATCGCCTCGACAGGTGTGATCGGTTTGTGGGCGATCGGAGAGTACACGACCGATCTGCAAAAGTTCGTATTTAAACAGCATTACACTGATCTTGGCTTGTCGCCGGCAGATGTCACGGCAGCGGTCGACAATGCAAGAACATGGGCTTACGTGCTTAACATGCTTGGCGCAGGCGTCGGGATGTGGCTCTTCACAAAAATCGCAATTGGGCTGGGGCGAAAACCCGCGTTCGCGTTCGGATTCACGGCAGCAATGATCATCACGATTATGGTGTACTGGAAGATGAGCTCGCCCTGGGACGCGTACTGGATGATGCCGCTAATGGGCGCTGCACAGCTCTCTGTTTTTGCCGGATTCGCCATTTACTTGCCTGAACTCTTTCCGAGCCGGCTGCGAAGTACCGGCACGTCATTTTGCTACAACCTCGGCCGTTTTGCGGCGGCGGGAGGCAGCTTCTTTTCCGCGACCCTTGCCACGCAAGTATTCGGCGCCTACGGGTCGCCGCTGAAAGAGCGTTATTCAGCGATGGCGATGTGCAGCATCTGTTGGATCGATGTTGCGGAACTCGCGTTTGAGCGTGTGGCGCGAAATTTCGGCCATCGTGCCCGCCAACTCGACTCCCGTCGGGCCGCCGCCAACGATCACGATCGTTAGTAATCGTCGACGATGGGTTAAATCGGCCTCACGCTCCGCAAGCTCAAACGCTGTAAGGAGACGCCCACGAATTCGCGTGGCGTCTTCGATAGTTTTTAATCCCGGAGCAAACTTTTCCCACTCATCGTGCCCAAAGTAGCCGTGACGCGCGCCGGCCGCAACAATCAGCGTGTCGTAGCTGATCTGGGTCGCACCGAAATGCACGATGCGATTGTCGACATCAATGCCGCGTACTTCTCCCAACAGAACTTCGCAATTTCGTTGCCGGCGAACGATGGACCGTAAAGGAACGGCGATATTCGCGGGCGACAGACCGCCGGTCGCCACCTGATACAAGAGCGGTTGGAATAGATGAAA
>JABDGM010000026.1 GCA_013286045.1 Planctomycetota bacterium
GCGTGGAGCGGTTGTTGCATCAAGCGCCGGAGAAGGCGGATGCGCTCGAGTATGTACGCACGCACACGGGGTTTTGCCGGCGGATTGTGGTGACGCCCGATGACATAGCGCGCGTGACGGCGTGAACGATTGCTAGAGCCGCATGCCGACTGTACACGTTAATCTTGGGCCGCGTAGCTACGATATCGAGATCGGGAGCGGCACGCTGCGCGATGCGGCGAAATTGTGCGATGCCGAGCAGGATGATGCGCATACGATCATCATTACGGATTCGAATGTTGCGGAGCTCTATAGCGAGCCGCTAATCGAAGCACTTGAGGGATTGGGGTGCGAGGTCGCGGCACTTGAGGTCGAGCCGGGCGAGCCGAGCAAGGCGCCGGACGTGGCAGCCGAGCTCTGGGAAGAGTTGCTCGATCATGGAGCTGATCGCAAGACGGTGGTTGTCGCGCTCGGGGGTGGAGTGGTCGGCGATCTGGCCGGCTTCGTGGCGGCTACATTTGGGCGTGGGTTGCGATTCGTGCAAATTCCGACGACGCTGCTGGCGCAAGTCGATAGCTCCGTCGGCGGCAAGGTCGGCGTGAATTTGCCCGGGGCTAAGAATATGGTCGGCGCGTTCTGGCAGCCGACGGGTGTGTTGATCGACGTCGATGTGCTGCAATCGCTTCCGGAGCGCGAGTATCGCGCCGGGTTGGCGGAAGTGGTGAAGTACGGCGTGATTCAAGACGCAGATTTTTTCGCGTATCTGGAAACGAATGTTGAGAAAGTAAACGCGCGAGATTCGGCGGTGCTGACGCGGATAGTGGAGCGGTGCTGCCGGTTAAAGGCGGACGTCGTTGAAAAGGACGAACGCGAGGAAACCGGGCTGCGGTCGATTCTCAACTACGGCCATACGTATTGTCACGCATTTGAAGCAGCGACCGGTTACGAAAAGCTGCTGCACGGTGAAGGCGTCGCGATCGGGATGATGTGTGCCGCGCGACTGGCCGAGCGATTGGGGCGCGTGGATGCGGCATTTGTGGAACGGCAGAGAAAGTTGCTCAACGCACTCGCGCTGACTATGGAAGTGCCGGATGTTGATCATGATGAGCTTATTGAGTTAATGTACCGCGACAAGAAAGTGGAGCGCGGAAAACTGCGGTTCGTGCTGCCGACACGGATGGGGCATGTGGAATTGGTGCGTGACGTTGCGAACGAGGATGTATTGGCGTCGATGGTGCCGGATTAATTGCAAATACTTTATAGTCGTCTCGCTGCTATAATCCACTTATGAGCACTACAACCCAGCTCACTGCGGATGAATTGCTAGCCTTGCCGGTGGGTAGAGGCCAACGATACGAACTCGTGGCAGGAGAACTTCGCGTGATGCCACCGGCCGGTTGGCGACATGGTGGAGTTGTTGGCATTCTGCAGACTTTGGTCGGTACGCATATTTACACGAATGATCTCGGACGAGTTTTTGGAGCCGATACCGGCTTCCTCTTGCATCGCAATCCCGACACTGTGCGCGCCCCGGACTTCGCATTTATCGCGAAGGAGCATTTGCCGCCGAACGAGCCTTCGGAAGCGTACTGGCCGGGGGCACCTGATTTAGCTGTGGAGGTTCTCTCACCGGGCGACACCTCAGGCGAGGTGGCGGAGAAAGTTGAGGAGTGGCTTACCTCAGGTTGCGCTGCAGTTTGGATTGTTGATCCGAAATTGCGAACAGTGACAGTCTATCGCTCATCGACAAACGTGCTGACTTTAGCGGGCGAGGAAAATCTTGTCGGCGACCCGGTTGTGCCAGGGTTTTCGTGTCACGTAAATCAGCTCTTTCGTTAGCGCGCCGTCGGCCTGGCCATGCTATCTTCAACGCGCTCGGCAAAGTAAACTGAGCCTGAGTTAACGGGTGGGCGCATGGCTGAGACTCTTTTTTCGAGCGAACTGATCGATAGTATCCGGCTATCGCTCGTTTCGGGCGTCGGGCCTCTCTTGCGGAAGGCGCTCATCGAGCGGTTTGGTACACCGGCCGCGGTTCTTGCGGCGGATAAGTATGAGTTGCAAGGCGTCGATGGCATTGGGCCGAAGATCGCTTCGCGAATTCTTGCGGCGAATGAGGAGATCGACGCGGAGCTCGAGCTGCGGGTCGCGGCCGAGCATGGAATTGATGTGCTGACGGAAGCGAGCCACGATTATCCGCGGCCGCTGCGGCAAATTCACGATCCACCGGGGGTGTTGTTTCGGCGGGGGAAGCCGAATGCTCAGGATGAGATGGCGGTGGCGATTGTCGGCACGCGGCATGCCTCGCGGTATGGGATCGCGCAGGCGGAGCGGCTGGCGGGGAGTTTGGCGCGGACTGGGTTCACGGTGGTAAGTGGGCTGGCGCGAGGGATCGATGCGGCCGCGCATCGAGGCGCGATGGAAGCGGGTGGGCGTACAATCGCGGTGCTCGCGAGCGGGTTATTGAACATCTATCCGCCGGAGCATGAGAAGCTGGCAGATGAAGTGGCGGAGGCCGGATATCTGGTGAGCGAGTCGCCGCCGCGGATGCCGCCGCTGAGTGGGGCTTTTCCGCAGCGGAACCGAATCATTAGTGGGCTATCGCTCGGGACGATCGTAGTCGAAGCGGCGGAGCGCTCGGGTGCGCTCATCACGGCGCGCCATGCGTACGAGCAGGGGCGGGAAGTGTTCGCTGTGCCGGGGCCGATTGATAGTCGCGTTTCGCGCGGGCCGCATGCTCTCATTAAGGATGGGGCGAAGCTCGTTGAATCGATTGATGACGTGCTCGCTGAGCTTGGGCCGCTTGCTGAGAATATTCAGCGCGAGGATGGCACGCTGCTAACGAAGCCGGCGGAACTTGTGCTCAACGAGATTGAGCAGCAGGTGCTCGCTGCGATTGACGGCCCGGCTATTTCGATGGACGACGTGGCGAAAGCCAGTGGACTGCCAATTCATCGCGTACTTTCGACGATTAGCGTGCTGGAAATGCGGCGGCTGGTGCGGCGAGTAAGCGGAACTCAGGTGACGCGGTCGTAGTTTCGGAGCCGGCTCATTTCGAAGAGATAAAGTATGCCGCGGGAACCAGGCGATTGCAGGCGAATTCGCTGGTTGGTTGGCACGCATCTCGTTCTCGCGGCGGCTCCGCTGCTGGGACTGCTGTTGCAATTCAGCATGCAGACTCTTCCCGTGCTATGGGCACTCATTGCGTTGCCGTTTGGCGCGGTGATGACGTTGTCTGTTTGGGCCGGGCTCGGCCGAACGCGTTTGCTGTGGCGAGTTGCGATCGGGCTGGCGGCCACGTTGTACATCTCGTTGTGGCCGTTCGTTTATGAAGCTGTATCGGCGCGCGATTCGGCTGACGTCGCAATCTATAGAAATGCGAGCGAATGGATCATAGGGTATATGGAAGCCGTGGGTCCGTTCTGCGTTCTTCTCTTTCTTTTCGGCGGCATTTTTATGCTCGTTAGACTTCGATACACATTGGAGATCCTGGGTCCGGGATCGACGCCGTCGCCTAGTGGACGAGTTCAATTCTCAATGCTGCATATCATGGTGGCGATGTCGACGATTGCGATCGTTCTAAGTTTGTTGCGGGCGACGCGACATGCGCGCGGGGAAGAATCGACTTGGGATTGGCTTGTTATGAATGCTTTTATGCTCGTCATTTTTTTCATCAACACCGCGTGCGCGGCATTTGCGGCATTGGGATCGAGCACAGTCAAAAGAAACGTCTGCTTGGTGTTTTTTGTTTCGATATTGCTGGGAATTGCCGTTGCCACCGCGATGCATCAAGATCAGACGAATTGGTGGCTGTTCACTGGAAGCATGACTCTTGCCGTCATTCCGACGACCGTCGTGTTGGCATCACTTCTGGTAGTTCGATCGTGCGGCTTCAGATTGGTGCGCCGGGAAAGAGACATTCAGGTCGCCAGTTGACCACTATTTTGTCAAAAAAGACGCCAATGGTTTCATGTTTTCGACGAAGGAAGTGTGTGGTCAAGACGGCTGGCTGCCCGGCGATGCGCCCATGATTGAAGTTCACGAACTCCGCAAGTCCTTTGGGCCCACGATGGCTGTTGCTGGCGTTTCGTTCAGCGTACGGCCGGGCGAAACGTTCGGATTGTTGGGCCCAAACGGTGCCGGCAAGTCGACAACCATTGCGATGCTGACGGGCGCCATAGCGCCGGACGGCGGGTCGATTCGCTTGGCAGATTGTGGCGCGCCGAGCGAACCGGCGACGCGGCGAGTGATTGGCGTTGCGCCGCAGACGCTGTCGCTCTACGAAGAACTGACTGCGGCCGAGAATCTTAAGTTTTTCGGTCGCATGTATGGGCTAACGGGCGCCAAGCTGGCGGAGCGCGTCGAATGGGCGCTGGCATTTGCCGAACTGTCGGATCGCCGCGGCTCGAGAGTGAATACGTTCTCAGGTGGCATGAAGCGGCGGCTGAATTTGGCGGTGGCGCTCGTGCATGAGCCGCAGGTGATCTTTCTGGACGAACCCACGGCAGGTGTTGATCCGCAATCGCGGAATCATATCTTTGAGCGTATCGAGCAGTTGCGCGGCGAGGGGCGCACCGTTGTGTACACGACACATTATATGGAAGAGGCACAACGACTGTGCGATCGCGTGGCGATCATGGACCACGGCAAGATATTGGATATCGATACGATTCCGGCGCTGCTCGCAAAGTATGGCGGCCGGGCGGTGGTGAAGGGAGAGCTGGTGGGGCCGCCGCGGAATGGCGTGAAGTTGCCGGGAGTGGTCGATGGGTCGTCGCTGCGTTTTGAGTCGGAGCGGCCGCTGGAGGAGATCGCGGAGCTATCGGCGGCAGGCGTTGCGTTTCAGACGCTGGAAGTCGCGCGGCCCGATTTGGAAGCAGTGTTCTTGTCGCTTACCGGACGGAGCTTGAGGGATTGATGCGCACCGTGTTCACGATGGCGATGAAAGACTTGCGGCTGATCAGCCGCGATTGGCTGGGAATGTTCTTCATTATCGGTTTCCCGGTGATGATTGGGTTGTTCTTTGGCGCGATGTTCGGGTCGGTGGGCGAGAAGGACGTCACGCTCACCGTCGCGGTCGTGGATGAAGACGATTCGACCGCTTCGCGGCAGTTCGTGAAGGAGCTCGTCGCGAGCGGCAATGTCGACGTCGAAAAACTGGACCGTACGGCGGCTATGGATAGCGTACGGCGAGGTCGGCTAGTGGGAATGATCGGGCTACCAAAGGGCTTCGGCGAGTCGACGGGTTTTATGACGGGAAAAGCGCCGAAGATTGAGTTGGGTGTCGACCCCTCGCGGAAGGCGGAAGGGGCCATGCTGAACGGCATCATTTTGCAAACGGTCGGCAAGTCGATGTTCGGGCAGTTCGAAGATCCCGCGACAGTTCGTAAGTACGTAGATCAATTGCGAGGCGACATCACGAATCGCGAGAAGATTCCGGCAGCGGTGCAACCGGCGGTGACGCAATTGACCGAGTCGCTCGATACGTTGCTCGCCAAGTGGGAAGAGAAAATCGCCAGCGACAAAAAGGAAGGGAAGAAGACGGACGCCGGGCCGGAGTTTCAACTCGCCCGGATTGAAAAGATCGACGTGGCCCACAAGGCAGAGAAGGGCAGCCGCGACGATTTGTTCGCTCACCTGCGGTCGAAGTGGGACATCAGCTTTCCGCAAGCGATGATGTGGGGAGTGCTGGCATGTGCGGCGGGGTTTGCGATCACGATCGTGCGCGAACGCAAGCAAGGTACGCTACTACGACTGCAAGTCGCGCCGATTTCGCGAACGCAGATTGTCGCGGGTAAGGCGTTGGCGTGCTTCATTGCCGTGATTAGTGTGATTGCGATGATGATGTTATTGGGAACGTGGTTGGGGATGCGGCCGCGTAGCCCCGCGTTGGTAGCGCTTGCAGCGGTGAGCATCGCCGTATGTTTCGTCGGCATCATGGTGGCCATGTCGGTCGTTGGGAAGTCGGAGGAATCGGTTTCCGGTGCCGCGTGGACCGGCAACATGCTGATGGCGATGTTCGGCGGCGGTATGGTGCCGCTTATCTTTATGCCGGCATTTATGCTAACGCTCAGCAGCGCGAGCCCCGTGAAGTGGAGCATTCTCGCGCTGGAAGGGGCCATCTGGCGCGATTTTTCCCTTGGTGAGATGCTATTGCCTTGCGGGTTACTCGTTGCGATCGGCGTCGTGTTCTTTGCGATTGGGTCGGTCGTCTTGTCGCGATCTACAAACTGACGCGGTCGGAACGCGGTCGCAAATTCCTTCGGGCACGCTGTTTGCGATCCATTGCGGTTCGCAACGAACATACTTTCCGGAAGGGAGCTTTTCTCATGGCAACAAATCAATTTCACAGCGTAGATGAACATCGCGATCCAATTACAGGCGAACCCGCATCGCACCCGATTGGGGCTGGCTTAGGTGCAGCAGTCGGCGGCGCGGCCGCGGGTGCTGCGGCGGGCATGGTCGCAGGGCCGGTCGGGACTGTGGCCGGGGCCGTTATCGGCGGAGTTGCCGGCGGGCTCGCGGGTAAAGAAGTCGCTGAGCAAATTGATCCCTCGGTCGAAGACCATCATTGGCGAAATGAATATCCGCTGAGCGAATACTACGATCCGACGGTCGGCTACGAGGAGATCGGGCCCGCGTATCAATACGGTTGGGAATCGCGTTCAAAGTACGGCGATCGCCATTGGGATGAGGTTGAGCCCGACCTCGCTCATGAGTGGACGACTCAGCGCGGGAATTCATCGCTCGATTGGGGCCGCGCTCGGCCCGCGACGCGCGATGCTTGGGACCGCGTGGATACGCAAGTCCGCGGTTCGGGCGACGTAATCAAAACGGAAGACAACGAAGTGCGACCGCCGCGAGTGCCGAAGTAGGCTTGCTGAATTCAGGTTCCGCGAAATTAGGAAAGCCGCCGGTCGTTTGACTGGCGGCTTTTTTTCACCGTTTGGTTGTGACCGTTTAGCTGTGAATCGCTTCGCGCATCCACTCGGCGAGATGCGTTATGCCGACGTGTGGTTTTCCGCTCGGAACGAGCGAGCGATCATCGAGCCTGGTGCCGAAGTACTGAGCCGTCGGATCGGCGATCACGGGGCGTTTATCTCCTTTTGCTGTGAAGAACGTTCGGACAAGTTCGTCCTGGCGGATAGGCTCCGGGCCCGCTAGCTCGATCGTACCGTTCAAGGGCGCACTCACGGCAACCTTCGTCAATTCGGCCGACACGTCTTTGGCGGCAATTGGCTGCATCATGGCAGGCGGCAAGTGGATCTCTTTGCCGACGGCACCGGCGCCGCCAATGGCTTCGATGAACTCGAAGAACTGGGTAGCCCGGACGATCGTGTAAGGCACCTTGCCCGCTTTGAGCAGCTTCTCTTGAGCGACTTTCGCTCGCATGTAGCCGCTATCTGGAAGTCCATCGGCGCCGACAATCGAAAGTAGAACATGATGACCAACGCCGGCGGCGGCTTCGGCCGCCAACAGGTTGCGAGTGGATGCTTCGAAGAACGCCAACACGGCCTTGTCTTCGAACGACGGCGAGTTCGATACGTCGACAACGACGTTTGCACCTTTAAGCGCCGCTGCGAGTCCCTCGCCCGTTACTGCGTTAACGCCCGACTTGGGCGATGCGCTCACAGCGTCGTGTCCCATCTCTTTCAAGTTGCTTACAAGCCTACTGCCAATGAGACCGCTACCGCCAATGACGACGATTTTCATGGTACTGCTCCTCTTTTCTTGCGGGTCAGAGTGTAACTAGTGATATGTGTGCTCATGCGCCGGAGTGAGCTTGTGCAACTTGATTGCGACTTACCACCGGCGTCACAGCGTAGAGCAGAAAAGCCGCGCTAGCGGCTGACAACACGGAGTAGTCGAGCGGAGGTTTCGGGCCGAGGGCCGTGAACATCGCGGTGGCGAAAGTCGTTAACAGCACGGCTGCGGCGAGCGCGACCCACCGCAGATGCCAGCCAACGATAAGGCCGATCGCAATAAGTATCTCGGCGACAGTTGCCATCCAACCAATTGCGGGTATCAATGTCGGCGGAACGAACCAATTTAGTTTGGCTACATACGCCTCGTACTGTGCGACCGCGCCCCACGAAACTCCGGGACTGCCGGGCGGCCCCCAAAACCCAAGGCGATCGGCCACCGCAGATAAAAATGCCATCGCCAAGGCGATGCGGACGGCCCAGCAGGCGATCAAAAGGTTTCGATTTACGTACATGTTTCGAAATGGTTCAACCAGTATTACTCAGTCGACTTCGACCGTGGACCAGCGCGTTAGTTTGTCTGGGTTGCGCGTGATGTAGATACCGCGGATGCCGTTCTCGATTGCGATCGACATTACCTGGATGACGTTCCCGTCGCTTGTGAACACCAGGCCCGGTTCGCCGTTCACCATCGTGTGCCGTATCTCACTCGAACTGTGTTTGCGGAAGATGCCGGCCAGGAAGCGAGCGACACGCGCGGGTTCGCGAAGGACGACGCGGGCCGCGGTTATTTTGCCGCCGCCGTCGGAGTGGACTTCGATATCTTGAGCGAGCAAGTCCTCGACTGCTTTCACATCGCCCAACCGACAGGCGGCGAGGAACTGCTCGGCCAACTCACCTGCGCGATGCGGATCGCCGCGGAATCGTCGCTCTTCGAGGCCGAGTCGTCGGCGAGCGCGGCTAACGAGCTGACGAACGGTCGCCTCGGGCTTGTCGACCACTTCGGCGATTTCGGCGTATTCGTAGTCGAACACTGTTCGCAAGAGAAGGGCGGCGCGTTCGTCCGGCGTCAGGCGTTCAAGCAGCAACAGAAACGCTTGCGATAGAGAATCGGCGATAGCGGAGTCGCGTGCCGGTGTATCGATCGGCTCCGGCACCCACGGGCCAATGTACTCGGTGCGATTTCGCACGCGCAGGTGGTCGATACAGCGGCGCGTCGTGACTTTAATCAGAAATCCTTCGGGCGACGCTACTTCGTCGGCGGTCTGCAGCCGGAGATAGGCGTCCTGCACGGCGTCTTCGGCATCGGCTACGGTGCCGAGCATTCGATACGCGACAGACATCATGCGTGGACGGAGATAATCCAGATCTGCTTGCATCTTGATTCGTCAGCGTGAGTGACCGTGCTATTTCTCGGTAGGTTCGGGAATCGCGATCTCTTTCGCATCGCGCGGATGAACCAACGTGGCGATCAGCCGCGTGCGGCCTTTGTCGGATGGATTTTTCGACACGCGATGAAGGCAGCCAGCCGGTTCGTAAAATGTTTCGCCAGCTTTGAAGCGTTTTGTCGGCTGATCGTCGATGCCTAGCTCGTACTCACCCTCGACGACATACACGAAAGCTGGTCCAGGGTGCCGATGTGGCACACCCTGCTGCCCGGGCTCGATGGTGACCTCGACGACGGTTACCGCAGAATCCTTGCCGTCGAGCTTCTCCTTAATATCATAGTTGGAAACTACTTTCACTCCTTCGCCGTGGTCGTCGGTGTGGGCGAACGAGATTGCGGCTGCGACGACGACGGCGGTTCCCAACGCGAGCGTGAGCAATATGCGTTTCATAATTCACCTCAACAAGCTGCGTGTGTTCAAATGGTGGCGTGAAGCACATGCCGTTCGTAACAAGGACGGTCGAGGCGGCCGATTTGTGACAAGCGGCAGAAAAAATTATCCTGCGCTTAGCCCCAAGAGTAAATTGAGCGCAAGATTTCCCCGGAAATCGCGGCTGAGTGGGGCGAATCCAAGAATTTGCCGCTAATCGGCCATCGCCAGCCGCTCGCTGATTGGCGGGTGGCTATGGAGCATGATCACTTCAAGTGGATGGGGCTCGGTATCGGCCTTGTTGAGGCGGGCGAGCTTCCAGAAGGCTGAGCGGTACGCACTTGGGTTGCTCGTACGCGCCAGGGCGTAGCGATCGGACTGCCGTTCGTAAAAACGGCTGATTGCGTTTTGGAGCGGTGAGAGCAGTAGCGAGAATGCGGTGAGCGTGAACATTACGAGCGGCAAACTCGCGACTGGTGCGGCCGCAGCGGTCGAGATGCCGGCCCACCACACGATAACCCGATCGATGAGGTAAAAGCCGGCGAGGCTGGTAAGTACGCCGGTCGCGATCATCTTCGGGATGTGCTTGTGAACGTGATGGCCCAACTCGTGGGCGAAGATGACGTCGATTTCGTCGGGCGTGAACTTTTCGAGGAGCGTGTCGCCCATCAGTACGCGGCGTGTGCTGCCGAGGCCCGCGAGCATTGCGTTCGCTTTTTGCGTGTCGGCGCTCAGGCCGAGGCGATAGACGCCTTCGATCGTGAGGCCGGTGCCCTTTGCAAGTTCCTTCAAGCGGGCATCGAGCTCGGCGTTGTCGATCGGCTCCACCTTGTAGAACAGCGGCACAATGAGCACCGGCGCGAGCTGGCCGAGAACGACACTTACCACGAAAAACGCGGCGGCGGCGATTAGCCACCAGTACGCGCCGGTGTGCCAGATGATCCAAAACAGGCCGAGGTTGAGCAGCCCGCCGAGGACGATCGTGAGCACATTGCTGAGCGACCAGTTCCGCACCCAGCGGGCGAGCGACTGATTGCTGAGGCCGAATTGGTGCTCGACGACGTAGTGGGAATAAAACGAAAGCGGCAGCGAGACTAGCATGTGACCAATCATGACGATGCAAAACAGCGCGATCATGCGAAGCATCGATTGGTCGGCGGCGAGAGGTGCGAATCGGGCTAGCCAGGCGTCGAGCGGACGGGCGAAGACGAAGGCCATCAGCCCGAGGTAAACGAGGTCGATTGACATGTCGACCAGCGTGCAGGCGAGCGAAATGTGGTTATAGCGACGGGCCTCAGCGCGTTGCTCGGGGGTTTGCTCGTCTGGGTTGGCGGCGGGGTCGGCTTGGGTCATTTATCTATAGTAGTGAGAAGCGGCTTTTGGCGGGCAGGCCGAGTTTTTCCGCAAGTCTAAGCCGCCGGCCGGCATCATTAATACGAGCGGTGCGATTGGCAGCAATTAACTGCCCGTCGTCCGTGACTTTTCTGCCGCAAAATCGATCACTAGCTTGGTCTATTTTACGACGCAGGCAAGTTAGGTCCGTTTGTAACAAGTGCAAAATTGGCAGGTGATTTACCCAAAAAACCTTATCCAACTTAACCGGACACTTAATTGACGGATTTCTTAAGTCGGTACAGGTATGCAATTTAAAGCGTTTGCATACCGTAAGCCCGGAAAGTCAATAAGGCAATACGGCACATCACTTGCGATTTGTCAAACCCGGGACGGTGGAATGCCGTAGCAGGCCAGAATGGCTTTCTTAGCATTTTGCTTGTCCCCACCGGCGACCCAAGGATTTGCAGTCGTTAGAATGCAAGGGTCAAAGGTCACTATTCCTGACGAGGGAGGAGAGGGAAAACTTCTCCCGCTTGCGTCGAACCCTCTAATATAGAGGTTCGGAACGATGAATATCGAGAACACGGAAGATCGCGCAAAGTTGGTTGTATCCGATGCCGAGCTCGGCACCTGGACCGATGAAGAATTGCTGCTCGAGTACCGGGTGACCGGTCGTCCGGCGGTGTTCGAAACGCTGGTCAAACGGTACGAGCGAGAACTATATAACTACCTCCGACGGTTCCTGAATAATCAGGTTTTGGCCGAGGATGCATTTCAAGCGACATTTATGCAGGTGCACCTGAAGTGCAGTCTGTACGATGATTCGCGGAAAGTGCGGCCATGGTTGTATACGGTCGCCACGAACCAAGCGATCGACATCCAACGCCGCAATCGCCGGCACAAGCTGGTGAGCTTGGATCGCCCGAACCGGGTGCAGCACGATGAGCTGGGTTCGCTAGTCGACGTATTGAGCGGTAATGAAGGTGAACCGATCAGCGATCTGGAAACCGGCGAGCGGAAGGAATGGATCCGCAAGGCCGTCGCGGCCCTGCCGGATCAGCTCCAATCGGCGGTGAAACTCGTCTATTTCCACGGTATGAAGTACCGGGAAGCGGCCGATGAGCTGGAAGTGCCAGTGGGCACGGTCAAAAGCCGGCTCCACTCGGCCGTGAAGCGGCTCGGTCAGGCCTGGGAAAATGGCCAGTCGATGCCGCAAAACGATTAAAATTGTTTAATTCGCCATTTTTTTACTGCCGTGCAAACCCTCGGCGGCTAACAGGCGTATAAAAACCTAGAAGCATGACGAAGAGCTCGTCCTTGTCATTGGGGGCGGGCTCTTCTTTTGGGAGTTCGGGGGGCTAATCGCAAGACGCGGGCGTTATGCGCGAACAGCTTATTCGTTATCTATTGGGCGAGCTCGACGCCGACGAACGTCGCGAACTGCGGGCCATGCTGCGGGATAACCCCGAGCTACAAAAAGAGCTGGCCCACCTTCGCGAATGTTTTGACACGAACCTCGATGAAGATGACGAGCCGTTGCCGCCTCGGAATTTGGCGGAGCGGACTGCCGAGCGTGTCGTCGACAGCGATGAATATGAGCTTGAAGCCGCGCTGCGCGGCCCAGAGATGCACGACGATGGCGACCCGCCATCGGGCATGCTCGGTTGGAGCCTTGCCGACTTGGCGGTCGCGGGCGGTGTGATCCTCGCCGTCAGCATGCTCGTGTTCCCGGCGCTTCGGGATAGCCGCGACGGCTCGCGACGCACGTTTTGCCAGAACAATCTTTATTCACTTTGGCTGCTAGATTCGCGTTATGCGGCCGAGCACGGTGGATTTTTCCCCGAGGTTCAGCCCTACGAAAACACGGGGATTGTTGCAGCCCGCATCGTCGAAGGCGATTATGAAACGCCCGACCGACTCGCTGTTTTGCTCGTGTGTCCGGCATCGCATACCGCCGATGTGTTGCGTGCGACGGGCAAGGCGCTTTTGATTCCGTCTAAGGACGAAATTCAAAGGATGTCGCATGACGACCTGATGAAGGTTCTGGCGCATGCGTCGCCGTGTTATGGTTACCGTCTCGCTCAGCGGGTTGGCGAAGATTACGCGTATATGCAGAGCGGGCCGGTAGGCGAATCGGTTTTCGATCCGCTGATTGCCGATGCTTGCGATGCCTCGACGACTCCTGCGACCTTTAATCATCGTGGCAAAACGATTCAGGTCATCGGGCGAGATGGCTCTCTTAAATCGTTCTCAGCGAAGTCGCCGCCCATTTATGGGAACGATTCAGATATCTACCACAACGACTTCGGAAACGTGGACGTCGGCATCGGCTTGCGTGATGTCGTGCTGGCGCCGAGCGATGCGTCTCTGGCGGTGAATCGTACCGTGATAGAAAAGAGATAGTCGCCCTCGGCGGCGCAATCGTTAGAATCGCTGCCACTATGCTTTGCCGCCGCTTACTTCGTGGTGATTTTGCAACGTCGTAGCGATCCATTTGTTGCGATTTCAACACGCAAGGCTTGGCTCATAACCTGACCGCCCTCGCCTCGAATCGCGTAATTGCGGTTGCAGCAACAAGTTAGCAGTGCTGATCGCGGATCTGCGTCGCGGCCCGCCGGAATTGGCATCTGGGATGCATTACCCCGTGTCAGCATTCTCCACTCGGCTCGTCGCTGAGCATTCTCCCTTCGCCGCCGCGGAAGCCTTCGTCCCCTCAAGGCTTCCGCGGCTTTTTTATTGGCGATGCCTAATGGCCGCGCCGATGAAGCAGGCTGCTGAATGCGACTACGAACAATAGAGCGGCCGTGGTCGGCTCGGGCACGGTGACTGGCGGATCAGGCACATTGCCCGTAAACGGGTGGTAATGGAACTCTCCGCCGCCCTGTTGCACGGCGTTGAGAGCCATGCCCACGCCATTCACGTTGCCGCCATCGAGTGTGAGCGTGGCAAACGGCGCCAGTAAGCTGCCGAGGACAGCGATGTGGCTCGGCGTCACCGAGGTCGCAGTCGGAAAGTTGTAAATGACGCCGGTCTCGGCCGGGTTCGATTGACTCGAATCACCGTTGATTGCGAGTCCGCCGCCAAACGTGAGGCTCGTGCCGGCAATGTTGATAATTGCAGTCGACCCACTGGGGATGTGAATCTGCTTATCGCTGCTGCTGGTCCAGTCGCTCGCGGCAACTTGGAAGATATTGAGCGTGGGATCAGTGCCGTTGAGCGTCAGCGTGGAGAATTGGAACACGCTGGTGCCGTTGGCAGGAAGCGTAGCCCAGTACGCGCTCTTGGCCTGCAGATCGGCCTGTGCAGCGGCAAAGTCGACTGGGGTGCCCTGGAACGTGGTGCCGTTTGGCGTCGTGGGGGCCGCGGTCAGCGTGGTGCCGTAAACGGCGTTGCCATTGAAAACCTGCCAGGCGCCGGCGGCATTCATGTTGTTGCCTACGACCAGGTCGGTTCGCGTGCCGTGCGAATTGGTGAGCTGGACGCCTACGCCATAGCTGCTGGCGGTGAAATTGTTGCCGACCGCCAGGCGACCTTCGGTATCTCCGCCCGAGGCGTTGAGATTGTTAAAGATAAAGCCGTTGTAGTCGCCGGCGATGCCGAGCGTACCCGCCACAGCGGGGTGGGCTGCAAAAAGTAAAAGGGCCGCAGCACATGCTGCGCGCAGAGATTTCAGTGACACTAGCGTACTCCTTGGTGCAAAATCAGTGGTGTATAAACAGGGTGCTTTTGGCGAGACATCGCCAGGCAGGCCGCGCGGTATGAGTAGACAAGCCGCGGGAGCGAGTTGCTAAATGCATTTTGTTTGTTTGATTCAAAAGCGTCAAGAATAGGAAATTCCCCATTCGGGTTGATTTGGAAGGAGTAAGAGTCATGAAGTTCGGACCCGTCACGCCCATACTTAGAATCTTCGATGAAACGAAGGCGCGAGAATTCTACGTAGACTTTTTGGAATTCAAAGTAGATTGGGAGCACCGCTTCGAGCCGGGCTTGCCGTTGTATATGGGGATCTCCAAAGACTCGGTCGCTGTGCATCTCTCGGAGCATTTCGGCGACGGTACGCCGGGATCGCATGTGCGCATTGCGTGCGGTGACGTCGACGCGTATCAGCAGGCGCTCTTGGCAAAGAAATACAAGCACGCGCGGCCGGGAGTGCAGGATCAGCCTTGGGGCGCGCGGGAGATGACGATCAGCGACCCGTTCGGCAACAAGCTCACGTTTTGGATGCCGAGCGAGAAGTAGTGCGAGCATTCGCTAACCGAGTTTCACCTGTGCCGGATAGAATCGGCATTGCCATACCTTGAACCACGAGGTATACCTCGCACCATGGCCAAGCAAACGAATCCTGATTTTCTGAACGGCGTGCCGGAGCTGCTAATTTTGCAGCTTCTGGCGCGGCGAGCGATGTACGGTTACGAGCTCGTGCGGGCGATCGAGGAATCGAGCGGCCAGGTGCTCGAGTTCGGCGAGGGATGCATTTATCCAGTTCTGCATCGACTCGAAAGTGACGGCGATTTGGCAAGCCGGCGCGAAACGGTCGGTGGGCGGAGCAGGGTGGTGTACCGGCTGACGGCAAGTGGCCGGAAGCGGCTTGTGGCGCGCATCGCGGCGTGGCGAAGCATCGTCGGTGCGGTCGAGCAAGTTTTGCAAGGAGCGAAACATGGCAAACCCGCCGTCTCGTGACGCACTGCGCACGGAGCTCGAACGCCGCGGTTTGCCGCCGGCGTACATCGAGCGCTTGCTTGGTGAATTGGACGACCATTACACGGATCTACTTGAGGAAAGGAGTTCCTCCATGGGTGCAGCAAGGAAGCTGGATTTCGAAGCGGGTGATTTGCAGAAGCAACTCGGCGAGCCGACGCAGCTCGCCATCTTCGCAGCCGAGCAGTATCGAGCGAGGAGTTTCTGGGGGCGGCATCCGGTCATGACGTTTGTGCTAGGGCCTCTGCCGCTATTATTAGTCAGTTGGATTTTCACCGCGACGATGATTGTCTGGATTGGAATGGGGCTCAATTACGTTTGCGAACATTGGTTTGAGATCGAGCAGGACAAAATTGTTTACGCGGACCACTTGTGGGTTCAAGCTGCTTTCATGGTGGCCTTCACCTGGTTCATCGTTGTTTTTCCACCGGTTACGGTTGCCGCCATGTTGTGTCGCACGGCTCGACGAAACGCGGTCGAGTGGCGTTGGCCAATCATTTCTTGCACCCTAATTTCTCTTGTCGCTGGATTAATGGCGGTCAGTTACCATCTCGCTTTGCAACCGAATGAAGGTCGAATTATGCTTGGCGTTGACTGGGATTTGTCGGCTCGGTGGATGCTTCTCGTCTACTTGCCGAAATTTGCGGCGGCGATTGCGATTGGGTTACTGCTCGTGAAGCGATCGCAGCAGAAGCTCAAGCTAGCGACGTGAGTTGTGCCTTTACGTCGTGGTCGATTCGGCATCGACGGCTACGCTAGCGATTGGTACAGTCTTGCCCCTCGTCTTTTCGGAATCCCCTGGGGCTCGTCGCATGATGCCGAGGCATCCCTGGTTGAAAACAACGATTGGCGTGGTCGGCGTATTGCTCGTCGGCCTCGCCGCGTTTAACTATTGGTGTGCGTTCTGCACGGCGCCGATTAAGCTGTCGCTCAGCGGCGGCAATGTGTGCAAGTTGCGCTCGGACATGTCTCGCAATATTTGTCACGATGTGCGCGATGCCGGCATCGAGCTGACGCATGTCGAAGGTTCAAACTCCGAAGAGACTTGTGCGGCCGTTGATCGCGGCGATCTTGATTTGGCGCTTGTACTCGGCGGGTTCCCGACGGATGCCCACCCGAATGTGCGGCTGGTGGCGACGTTTGGCGTCGAGCCGTTGCATTTGTTGGTGCGGCCCGAGTTGTTGCAAGGCAAAGAGCCGACGCTCGAAATCCTGCGCGGCCACGTGGTTTCACTGGGCGAGGTTGGCACGAATGGTGCGCTACTGGCCGAAAGCTTGATGCGGTTCGGCGGGTTGCGACCGGCAACGGATAAAAAGGCGGGCGACTATCGGGCCGTTCATTTGCGCGAAAACGATTTGCACGTGGCGTTGCGGGCGGTGGCGAGTACATCGCCAGACAGCCGAGCGGCGTTTGCGGGCGTGTTGCCGGACGCCGTGTTTGTTGTCGATAACTTGCCGGTTCCGATCGTGGATCAGCTCGTGTATATCGGGCACTATCAGCTGGTGCCGTTGCCTTATGCGACCGCGCTCCACCTCGACAGTCGCCGCAATCATAGTGCGGCCGACGATCAGCTGGAGAACGGCCGGCTGGAAGCGGTCTCGATTCCCGCGTGTACTTACGGGATCAATCCGCCGGTGCCGGCGACCGATTGCCCGTCGTTCGGCTTGCGGCTGATGCTCGTGGCGAACAAAGATGTTTCGACGACGGCCGTGTTGCAATTGCTGCAGGCGCTCGACGGCGGGGTGGCCGACAAGTATCACGTTGATCTCACGGTTGCCGACGACAACAGCGAGTTTCCGCTGCATTCCGGGGCGGAGGAGTTCGCGAAGGGCCGCAAGCCAATTGCAATCGGCGCCGCGGTTGATCGAGTGAAGAGCATCGTGAGCATGATCGGCGCGGGCGCCGCCGGGTTATTTGGCGTGTGGGGATATTTCCGCGGCCTGCGGGCCGTGCATCCCGATGTTTACCTGCGGAAGATCGACCAAATCGAACGGCTGGTGCGCGGTGACGAGCTGGAAGCGAACGCGCCGGCGTTGCCGCGCGATTTGATCGATTTTCTCGAAGCGCGCCTAGTCTCAGTGAAACAGGCTGCGATCGACGATTACGCCCGTCGACGACTGCAAGGGGACGAAGCGTTCGTTGGCATTCTCACGCTCGTTGCCGATGCGCGGCACTTGCTGGCGCAGCGTCGGGACCAGTTAGACCAAGATGAAAACTGCTTGCCCGCGTCTTCGACGGTGCAGGCGTCGGCCGGGCGATTGGCGGACGCTGCTTAGCTGAGCGCGTCGCAGCATTGGTTGCCGCCACTAAACTTCGCCAACGTTAGTTGCAGTGATGCGTTGTCGCGTTGAGCGTGTAGGCTGAGCCATCGACCGGGTTGACGGGCAAGCCGTCTGGGAAATAGTTCAGATTGGTGCCGATGTCCGAAAGGTTGTTCGCTGGCCACGTATTGTTGTCGATGTAATAGCGCTCGACAGCGCCATTGATCGTGGCTTTGTGGTGCGCCATGACCTTTGCTTTGGCCGTGCCGCTCGACGTGGCAACGCGCGGCACGATGATCGCGGCGATAATGCCGAGGATCGTGACGACGGCGAGCAATTCCATGAGTGAGAATGCGGCGCGGTTGCGATTGTGGAAGCGTGTCATGTTGCGAATCTCCGCTTGGACGCCATCGTGAGCGTGGTAACCGTAGCGACTTGCACCACCGAATCGGAAAAGCCGTTTGGGTGTGCGACAAAAGTGTAGGTTAGCGAAAACGGCCGGGCGCTCGAACTCACAAGGAAATTCGCTGGGCTGGGCGGGATCCTAAAAAATTCGGGCCGCTCATAGGGAATATGCGGAGCGAACCGTGTTTTTAGGGGCCTTTCAGGACTGCCAATCGCATGGGGACGCTGGGTTTTTGCACGCAAAATAGGGGTCCCACAAAATGGGTGCAAAACTCGGGAATTTTGCCCGGCCGAGTGCGCGGGCAGAGCGCACATTCAGCGGCAGAAGCGCGGGCTGGCCGTGCATAACTCGGTGAATTGACTTCGTTAGATGACGGTCACGGCTGGGCAGCTGCGTGCCGCGTGCCAGGCGGCTGCAATATTAAGTTGTCAAAGAGCGGCGGGATTAGTGGGGAGTGTTGAAGGCGGAGTGCGGAGTTTCATTGCTTCTGGCTAATAGCTGAGAGCTAACAGCTAACGGTCCTTCTTAGCACAGGTCTTGGCCCAATTTCAACAAAAAAGTTGGCGTTCGGATCGCGATTGATATGCTGACTGGTATGGAGGAGAAACGTCGTCGCAATTGGCCGTGGTGGTTATTGGCGCTTGCGTTCGGGTTCGTGCATTTTTGGGTTTGCATTTTTGTGGAAGTTAACTTTGGGCCGCTGGCAGGCTTTTCGTATATTTCGCACTTTCCAGGAGACAGGCCTCCGCCGCCAACTTGGTTTTATTATGCATTTATAAATGTATTTGCGTTTCCTGCGACTGTCATTGATCCTCTGATTCCTCGCGGTCCGAAAATTCAGCCGAGCCTGGAACATGAGGTCTGCGTGTTTTTAGTCATCATTCTCACGTGCTTTTTATGGGGCATGGTGTGGGCCGAACCGTTTCGTTGGAAGTTCGGCTGGCGTCCCTGGCGATTTACGATTCGCGAACTACTGGGTGCTACCGCGGCAGTTGCGTGCGTGCTGGGCTGGTTAGCGTGGCTCAGTCGCCGCGGATGAGCGGCTGCGAATGCAGCCAACAATGTGACATTAAACGCCTAGCGCGGGGCGCGAGCGATCCATTCGCCAGAAGAATGTACGACGCGATGTTTCGTATCAATCGCGTTGCCGGCGCGGGAAGGCGAGCAATGTCAGTGCGCCACCGACGAGGGCAATCGGTGCTGGCTCGGGGATGATGGCGATTGGTGCTAGACTCGCCACAGACGTTGCACTGCCGTCAATTATGGAAGCCAGGGTTCCCGAAAAGGCAACGGCATTGGTTTGAATGACGACCGGGGTGGCGGTGCCCGTAAGTGGAAATCCTGGTTGATTGAATTCGAAGCCGACTACAGCACCGTTTACACTGCGCGAAACAGTCGAAGGAGCGGCTCCTGGGCCTGGCAGCGGCAAAAAGCTGACATCGGTTTGAAAACCGGTGAAGCTGCTGACTGTGAGCCGATCAATCGCGTCGGGGCTTCCTGGGTTGTTGATGAGCTGGTACACGAACGTGAGAGCGTTTGGGCCGTATGGGCTTGATGCGTCATTTGTATAAACGTCGGAGCGGAGCGATCCGCTGAACGTTGGGCTTGCGAACGGCACTAAGCCTGTGGAAAACACGAGCGTTGCACCAACTGGATCAATTTCGCCCGCGGCGTTTTGAATACTGCCGGGAAGCAGGAGCGCGGCGTGCGACACACCGCCAGAAAGAAATACGAGAGAGGAAGCGAGCGCGAAGCGTGCGCTTTTGAATAAGGAACTCAAATGTTGTTGGATCATTAGCGTGCTCCCGCAAGACTGGGCTTGCCCGTGCCAAGTCGCCCACAAGATAAGATGCCTGACCGGTTTCTGTCAATGAAATTTGCGCGTTTTCGACAATTTGCGTGGGTGGAATGAGCAACTGTAGAAAAACACCGTGGGAATCCACGCGTGGGAGGAGACGCAGAAATGCGGCCCGAGAGCTTATCTATCCGGCAGGCTTCGTCGGTCGCGGAAACCGCCACGGCGCGGTCGCTGTTCGAGGAATACGCGGCGGCGCTCGGGATCGATCTCGGCTATCAGGGGTTTGCGGACGAGCTGGTCGGTTTACCGGGGAGCTACGCGCTGCCGCGCGGGCGGCTCTCGATTGCGTGGGTGGGCGATGAGGCAGTTGGGTGTGTGGCGCTGCGGCCGCTTGGCGAGGACGTGTGCGAGATGAAACGGCTGTATGTGCGGCCGCAGTTTCGTGGCGGCGGAATTGGCAAGCAACTGGCCGAGGCGATCATCGCCGAGGCTCGGCAGATCGGTTACGCGATCATGCGATTGGATACGGTGCCGAAGCTGAAGTCCGCGACGCGGATGTATGAGTCGCTGGGGTTTGTGCGGCGGGATGCGTATTACGAGACGCCGGTGGTAGGAACGATTTTTATGGAGTTACCACTGTGACAGCGAGAGTAATCCGACTCCCATTTAGCGATAGATGCTAATCAGCACGCATATTGAGATTGCGGACGAGAAAGGTTAGCTCGTCGGTTGCTTCTTCGATACGTTTGGTGGTCGGCTTGCCGACGTCTCCGTGTCCGGCGTTGGACTCGACTCGTAGTAGGATCGGCGCGGAGCCGGTCTGGGCATGTTGAAGCGCGGCGACGAATTTGAAACTGTGGAGTGGAACGGCACGGTCATCTGTATCGGCGGTTGTGACGAGTGTGGCAGGGTAATGGGTGCCAGGCCGAACGTTGTGGTAGGGGGAGTAGGCGAAGAGAGCGTGGAATTCTGCGGGGACATCGGGCGATCCAAATTCGGAGACGCCGCCCGCGCCATCGGTGAAATGGTGGAACCGCAGCATGTCGGTGAGTGGCACTTCGCAAAGACAGGCATGAAACAAGTCGGGACGCTGGGTGAGAACTGCGGCGACCAGCAGGCCGCCGTTGCTGCCGCCTTCGATGGCTAGTTGTGAGGATTGCGTGTAGCGATTGTCGATGAGCCACTGGGCGGCGGCAATGAAATCGTTGAACGCAGTTTGGCGTTTTTCTTTGATGGCCGATTCGTGCCAGGCGGCTCCGTATTCGCCACCACCGCGAATATTGGGAACCGCGTAGATACCGCCCATCTCCATCCACGCCAAGGCAGTGACGGAGAACCACGGCTTTAGCGCGAAGTTATAACCACCGTAGCCGTAGAGCAAGGTCGGGTGGACGACAGAGCGGGTCAGGCCGCCCTTGTGTGAGATGAACATTGGAACGCGCGTGCCGTCTGCGCTGTGATAAAAGATTTGCTCGACTTGATAATCGTCGGGATTGAAATCGACGTTTGTGGCGTGGAGCGGAGAACTCATGTCTGTCGCAACGTCGTAACGATAGACGGTGGGGGGCGTCGAAAAGCTCGAGAACGAATAAAACGTTTCGTTGCTATCTGGTTGGCCGCTGAAGCCGGTGGCTGTGCCGATGGAAGGGAGCTTTACGTCGCGAACGTGTTCGCCATCACGCGTGAAGATGCGCACGCGCGAGCTCGCATCGTGCAAATAGGTCAGGACGAAGTGCTTGCCGACACAGCCGACGTCGATAAGCGTGTCGTCGGTTTGCGGGACAATGTCGTGCCAATTCTTGGTGTCTGGCGTGCGGGTATCGATCGCAATGAGCCGGCGGCGGGGCGCGGCGGCGTTTGACATGAAATAGAAGACTGGGCCGTCGCTGGTGATGAAGTGGAACTGATGCTCGAACCGATCGATGAGGCTGATGAACCCTGCGTGTGGATCGGCCAGATCCTTAAAAAGGATGCGGTGGCGATCGTCGTCGGTTTCGTGGAGGACGAGGATGAGGTAGGCGTTGTCCGGAGTTAGCAAGCTGGCGACTCGCCATTCCGGGTGGCCGGTTTGTTCGTAGATCAACTCGTCTTTATTTTGCGGAGTGCCGACGTGGTGGAAGTAAACCCGCTCGTTGCGGTTGGTGGCCTGAAACTGTTCTTCGGGCGGAGGCTCCTCGAAGCGGTTGTAATAAAACGCGTTGCTGTCTTTTGTCCAAGCGATGTTCGCGAACTTGGTCCATTTCAGTTCATCGGCGAGCAGTTTGCCGGTTGAGACATCGAGCACATGCCACGTTTGCCAGTCGGAGCCGGCGGTGGAAACAGCATAGGCGAGGTATTTGCCATCGGGACTGAACTTAGTGCCGCTGAGCGCCACGGTGCCATCGGTCGACCATTCGTTCGGATCGAGCAACGGCCGTGGTGAAGCGGAGGGCGTGTCGACGACGTATAGGACGGCGTGGTTTTGGAGACCGTCATTGCGGAAGTAGGCGAGACCAGCGCCAACGTGCATCGGTGATGAGTAACGTTCAAAATTCCAGAGTTTGCGCAGGCGGTCGCGAATCGATGCGCGTTCAGGGATCTTGCCGATGTAATTCGCAGTAAGTTCGTTTTGCGCTTGAGCCCAGGCGGCGACTTCATTTGATTGGCGGATATCTGACTCGAGCCAACGATAAGGGTCGGCGACTTGTGTGCCGTGGAAATTGTCGAGCTGTTCGACGCGGCGCGTGGCGGGATAGACGAGGGGTGGCTCGGTGGCGCGCAGGACCGGCTGGGGCGCGAACGCCACATAGGTGAGTGCAAAAAGTAGGAAGAGTGATCGCATTTTGCGAGTTTACGGTCAGGGTATTTCTAGCGGTGTGCTAGGTACAGTTCGAATTCCTTGGCGATAAAGTGTGTTTTGCTCGGTTCGTAGGGGTCCCACAAAACCGGTGCAAAACTCTTGGGTTGTGCGCGACCAGGTTCGTGAAATTGCCGCGAATTTGAATGGCGAATCTTGGTCCGGCCGGGCATAACTCGACCAATTGAGTGCGGCAGATGACGGTCACCCGTGGGCATTTGTAGCGCGGTCATAAAATGCACTCAAATTTGTGTTTTTTTAAAAGTGGTGCATGAAGAGTGGGTCGAACGTAGCACAGGTCGCGGCACAATTTCAACAAAAAAGTTGGCGGTTGGTGTGCGATTTTTATACTGGCGGGTATGGGATATGAACGCCCAACGCGAGATGAAGCGGCTGTATGTGCGGCCGGTGTTTCGCGGCAGCGGCGTCGGCAAGCTGTTGGCGGAGACGATTATCGCGGAGGCGCGGCAGATCGGTTACCGGGCGATGCGACTCGACACGGTGCCGAAGCTCGCGGCGGCGACGCGGTTGTATGAGTCGCTGGGGTTCGTGCGGCGGGATGCGTATTACGAGACGCCGGTGCGGGAGACGATTTTTATGGAGATGAGGTTGTGAGGTACGAAAGCGAAGGCTGCGAAGAGTGATCGGTTCCCAATTCGAGCGGAACGCATCCTACGCGACTTGGCGCGGAACCAGCGTCGTAGTGACTAGGCGAAATTATCGGTGTCGAGGAAGCGTTACTGTGCGGTCAGCCATCTTGTCCAAGTCGAAATGGACAAGATCATGCTTCAGCATCATTGCCCGCCCCATATCTTCGACGTCATATTTAACGCGGCTTCTAACTCGGGCGTCTGAAAGCCCTGTTTCCTGGCTCAATTGCTGAATTGTAATTGGGTTGGTCCGCCGAATCGCAGCGTCCATCAGTAGGTCTTGCTGATGTTTGGTCATCGTCCGATCCTCGATTGACTTGGAAATAGCCCGATAACGCCCTGGGCAACGCTCTTTCTCAATTGCCGGTAGACATAAAGGATACAAGAATCATTCTCGTTCGATTCAACTCCTCCTGCCTTTAATTCCTTTTTGCCGTAGATCAACAGCAACTCAATTACTCGAAACATCAACCGATCTGACGCAGCCAATCGCGTACGATGCTTTCAATGCGCTCGGTTTCAATTTGTGGAAGCGTTCCGGTGTGCATGATAATGTTGCGAGAGTTTTCCAAATCATTAAAGCGCGACGTAATCCACGCTTGGTCAGGGAACAAATCGGAAAACTCATTCCAATTGTTGATGATGATTTGTCCTAGGTTCCCGAACAAAGTGTAACCAATTGGAGCAGAAGATCGCTGGGAGTGGTACTTGTTGCGTGCTTCCTTCTCTTTGAGTTTCTTTACTGACTCCTTGATCTTGCTCGGTACGGACTTGTCCCACCAATCGGTGCCAACTCGTGCAAGTAAACGTTCAGTGATTAAGTCACGTATTGCGTTTTCAATACAGAAAAACGCCATGAAGACCGACCCCATCCGATCAGCGTTGTAACGCAGCGCCGGTGCGAACGCCATTTCATCTAAGCCGATTGTTGCCGGCACGACTGCCGCACCGCGCACGTTAATGCCCTCGGCGCCAAGATCGTCGAGCGAGTTTTCAGTTAGCAGCGCGTCAAAGACAAATTGTTTTAGGTCGCCCATTACAGCCCCAAGTTTTCGCGCAGAGCTCTGAATATGGCATTGTAAGTGGCCAAGTCTCCATTCGGCGGTAGATGAATCTGCAAATTGTAGTGATACTCAGTCGAGCGGGCAGGCTTCACAGGTACCACCGGCGTAATCGCGAGCGTCTCCTTTTCCACAGTTTCCTGCGCAGCATTTCTCCCGTTTTCTTCAGGTTCAACGATTTCACCCTTTAGGTCAGCTAGACCAATGAGCGTCTTAAATGTCGCGTAATATCGTTTAACTGATTCCTCATCCTTACCGGTCACACGCGCCATCGCGCCTTTAACGTCTTCGTCGGACGCTTTGTCAATGTTTGAATCAATTGCGAAGAGATCACTGTATAGTTCACGAACGTGCCCACCCAAAACACGCTTCCAATTCTTTGGATCACGCAGGTGGTCATAATTGGCACTCGGAGTGCCGTTTTCATTGATGAATCCAAGTTCCCGCATTAGCGGGATAATTGCGCGATCGTTTGATGCGGAGAAACCCCATTTCACAAGGAGTTTCTGCGAGAACCTAGTTGGCCGCGCGGCCTTCCGAATCTGTGCAAGAATTGGATCAATTTTGTTGTTTGAAATGATGTACGGATATGAATCTGGCATAGTCGGACCCACAATGATGCACCACTTGTGACGGGGTCTAGCGTACCACCGTGGCATTGTGTCTTCAAATAAAAGTTTGGAAGAGATTCGAGGTCGTATGCTTCCGAAAGTACTGGCCTACCCGCCGGAGACGTTCGATCATCTCCCCATTACGATCGTCGCGCGCCAGTTTGGGTGTTCCCTGTCGATCCAAGACACAAAGATGCTGGGACTCCTCGTGTTCTCGGAGAACTTGAGAGGATAGTGGCTCTGCGGCACAGCACAGCCCAGCGTTTTTCTTATCTACAGAACAAAAAAAGGATGCAGGACTGGTTTTCGGCGGCGGGGGAGTGGGCCTCATGCCTTCCCTGCTTCCGAATTCCGGGTCCTGCATCCAGTTTGAGGCGGCGCTCGCCCGTCGCTTTTATAGTGCGGCGCCGCGGTTGTCTAAGTTGTGGTGTTGCTCGTGCAACGACGATCGATTTTCAATTCGCGAATGCCATGCTAGTTCGACGAGGTTCGCAAATAATTGCCGATTCCGACCAAGTCTTGCAATGCATGAATGTGCCGAAAAAACTCTGGATCTTCAGGACTAACAACGCGATTTCGAAGCATGTCGGGGCTAAACGAAATACGGTAGTTGTCGCGGAGTTCCATATACAGCGCCCATGCATACCGAGCTGCAACTTCAAGCCGGTCGGCAATCGGATCGCCGCTGGCGTGCATGTGCTGCATCTCTAACGTTTCTATGGCGATAAAGTGAAATAGATCACTTTGCAAATCGGTCAGTGAGTTCATCTAAATTCTTTCGTATGGTCAAAATCGACTAAATCATGGCGTCGATTCGCGAGATTTGGAACGCTTAACTGCAGCCCATACTCGAACCACAATTATGACAAAGGTAACAATTGCCGGCGCGGACGGTGATGCTGCCGCAGTTGTCGCACGCGGGAGCGTCGGATTGGAAATCGGCGAATTGCTCGCTGCGGGCCGTGTTGGGGCCGGTGTCTTTGGGCATGATGCCGGCGCGGGCTAACAGGGCTGCGCTGATTTCTTTTCCGTTGGTGTTCCCGTTCGTGCTACCGTTTGAATGGCCGTTGGTGTGGCCGTTCTTCGGAGCGAGTTTGGCCGTTGCGGAACCCCCGGCGGAGCCCGCCGCGGCGGATCCATGACCGGGGGCTGACGGCTTGGGCTTGTTGGCTAACTTTTCAGCGGCTGCGGCGGACTCGGTTTCCGAGGTCGTTTTGCGGGACTTAATGTCCGATTGCTTTCGCCCGCCGGCCTTCATGGCGACGGGCGCGGAATGACTCTCGGTGTCCTCGGAACCCCCTGCAGAGCCAGGGGCTGTCGAATCGTCCTTCGGGATCACGCCGTTGCTGGCTTCTTTGTAGCCAGGCAGGAACGTGATGCCTAACCAGCGGAAGATGTAGTCGATGAGGCTTTTGGCGATGCGGATGTCCGGGTTCTTGGTGTAACCCTGGGGCTCGAAGCGCATGTGGCTGAACTTGCGCACGTAGTCTTCGAGGGGCACGCCGTATTGCAGGCTCATCGAGACGCTGGTGCCGAAGGCATCCATCAGGCCGCCGATGGTGCTGCCTTCTTTCGCCATGGTGAGGAACAGCTCGCCGGGGCGGCCATCTGGGAAGAGGCCGACGGTGATGTAGCCCTCGTGGCCGGAGACGCTGAACTTGTGGGTGATACTCTGGCGAGTATCCTCCAAGCGTTCGCGGCGTGGCTTGCTCACTGCGGCTGCAGCGGCGCGATCACCTTCGGTGCTCGTGGAAAGGGGTTGGCTTTCCTTCGAGCCGTCGCGGTAGATCGCGAGGGCCTTGAGGCCGAGCTTCCAGCCATCGAAGTACGCCTTAGCGATGTCTTCGGTGGTGGTGTCGCGCGGCATGTTCACCGTTTTCGAGATGGCGCCCGAGAGGAACGGCTGGGCGGCGGCCATCATGAGGACGTGGGCTTGCCAGGCGATCGAGCGTTTGCCGTTGCGTGGTTGGAACGCACAATCGAACACGGCGAGGTGCTCTTCCTTCACATCGGGCGAGCCTTCGATCGTGTCGTGCTCGTTGATGTAGGCCAGGATCGAGCCGATTTGCGGCTGATCGTAGCCGAGCGTGCTGAGCGCGAGGGGCACGGTTTGGTTGACGATCTTGAGCATGCCGCCGCCGGCAAGCTGCTTGTACTTCACGAGGGCGATATCGGGTTCGATGCCCGTGGTATCGCAGTCCATCATGAAGCTGATCGTGCCGGTGGGGGCGAGCACGGTGGCTTGCGCGTTGCGGAAGCCGTGCACGCGGCCAGCGGCGAGGACATTGTCCCAAGTGCGGCGGGCTGCATCTTTCATGTAGTCCGGGCAGTTGGGGTCGATTTCCTCGACGGCATCGCGATGCATTTGCATCACGTTCAGCATCGGCTCGGAATTCGTTTCGTACGTGTCGAACGGGCCGACGGCTTCGGCGAGTTCGCTGCTCGTGAGGTTGGCCGCACCGTGGAGGAGCGACGTGACCGCACCGCAGACGCCGTACGCTTCGTGCGAATCGTACGGCATGCCGGCCGTCATGAGGAGGCTGCCGAGGTTCGAGTAGCCGAGACCGAGCGGCCGGAACAGGTGGCTGTTCTTGGCGATATCGGGTGTCGGGTAGCTCGCGTGGTCGACCAGGATTTCCTGAGCGATGAAGAAGATGCGGCAGGCCGACTTGAAGCCTTCGGTATCGAAGGTGCCGTCATCGGCTTTGCGGAACTTCATGAGGTTGATGCTCGCGAGGTTGCAGGCCGTGTCGTCGAGGAACATGTACTCGCTGCACGGATTGCTCGCGTTGATGCGGCCGCTGTTCGGGCAGGTGTGCCACTTGTTGATGGTGGTGTCGTACTGCACGCCGGGGTCGCCGCAGTGCCAGGCGCAATCGGCCATGCGATCCATGATCTCGCGGGCCGGGTAGGTTGGGCCGGGCTGCTTCGGGTTGGTGACCCAGTGGGTCGTCCAATCTTCGTTCTTCTCGACGGCCTGCATGAAGTCGTCGGTAACGCGGACGCTGAGGTTCGCGTTCTGGAACATGATCGAACTGTAGGCTTCGCCGTTGAAGTTCGAATCGTAGCCGCCCTTTTGGATGAGGACGTGGGCCTTCTTTTCTTCCTTCCACTTGCACTCGATGAATTCCATCACGTCTGGATGCCAGACTTTGAGGGATTGCATCTTGGCGGCACGGCGAGTCTTGCCGCCGCTCTTTACGACGGCTGCGACCTGGTCGTAGACGCGCATGAAGGAGAGTGGGCCGGATGGCTTGCCGCCGCCGGCGAGCTTTTCGCGATGCGAGCGGAGCGTGCTGAGATCAGTGCCGGTGCCGGAACCGAACTTGAAGAGCATGGCCTCGCTGCGGGCGAGCTCCATGATGTCTTCCATGTTGTCATCGACGTGTTGGATGAAGCACGCGCTACCTTGCGGGTACTCGTATGGGTTCTCGGGTTGGACGACGTCTTGAGCTTGGGCGTCCCAACGCCAGTTGCACTTCGCGCCGGTCGTGCCGTACTGGTGATAGAGGCCGACGTTGAACCAGACGGGCGAGTTGAACGCGCCGTGCTGATGAAGGCAAAGCCAGGCGAGCTCGCGGTAGAAGCGCTCGCCGTCGGCCGGCGTGGCGAAGTAGCCGTCTTCGAGACCCCAATCGGTGATCGTGCGGGCGACGCGGTGGACGAGCTGCTTAACGCTGTATTCGCGCTCGGGCGTGCCGACTTCACCGTAGAAGTACTTGCTGCAGATGACGTTCGTGGCCAGTTGGCTCCAGAACGACGGCACCTCGCAGTTAGTTTGCTCGAAGATCAGCTCGCCGTTCTCGCCTTTGATTTGCGAGCTGCGAACTTCCCAATCGACGGTGGAGAAGAGATCCTCGATGTCGGTCGGGCAGAATTTGGCGTCGACTTTGAGTCGGCCGTGGAACTTTTTGGTTGCGGGCTTGGAAGCCTTGGATTGAGAAGACATGGAACGAAGATCAGCGGTCGCCATACGGCACCTCCTGCGCGTGGGAATTGGGCATCCTGCGAACGTGAACACTTGTACATGCTACCAGAAATCGACTGATCGAAGGCAGCAGCACCAGATTTTGGGCCTCGAATGCCCAAAACCCGGAAAATCGGGCAGGCAATCGTGCTACGACCACCATATATTGTATGCAGAGCCCTCCTGGGTACAACATACTGCGGTCGAGGCTGTTCGATCTTACGCGCCCGGCGGATCGAGTCAATGCAAATGTTGTGGTATCGTAAGCTGCTGTCACACAAGTGGTTGTGGCTTGTGTTAAGTTCTAGCAGTGCCAGCATGAAGCCTGTGTGAAGAAGCGGAAATGCCTGGAATTGCAGAGGAAACTTGGTTTTTCGCGCGGGCCATATTTTTGGGGAGGGGCCGCACTCAAAAGTTTTGAAATTCTTCGCGTCGTGGCGCTACCCAAATTCGCTGATCATCCCAGATGGTTAAGTTGGCGAGCGATTGTGAAGGTTTGAGCATGTTAGAAGCTGTGGCGCGCATGCGGCGGATGACGTTTTTGGCGGCAGAGAATCGCCGGCGAATTGTCGCTCGAAGGCGGCATTCAGAGCACGCGCGGGAATACTTGTAGTGACATCCCTAACACGTGCGGGATGTTTTCTGGTCGATAACGACCTCCCGGACGGATCCGGCCGATGGAAACGGACTTCATTCTCACTCGCTGTGCGCGACCGCGAACTCGTTGGCGGTTTTTGTGCGCGATTCTGGCTTCGTCCGTTTGCGTTATGAGCTCGGGCTGCGTGCTGTTTGGATCGCATAGCCATTGGTATGCGCCGGCGCCGTATGAGACGACTGTGAATTTTCTAGCGGCGGATGGCGAAGGCAGCGCCGATGCGCTCGCGGCTGCGGAATCACAATACGCGGTTGCACGCGAGGCGGATGAAGCGGGCAACGCAAGTTGCATCGACCGCTACTACGCGGCGGCGGTGCAAGTTTGGCCGGCCTATGTGCCAGTGGCGACGACGGAAGAAAGACCGGCCGAGCTTTACCGCGCGGCGGTGCAGGGGTTCATTGAGTCGGCGAACAAGTATGGGCGGTTTAATCGTGCGGCCGGCGTGCTGCTCGTGAATGGGCAGATCGTGCCGGTGGCGTTTCGCGGGTTTGTGTGGCGGCCCGAAGACTTTGCGACGTTTATGCCGGTCGGTGCCTATGAGTCCTCTCGACTGCAGAACCGCTACGCTTCGGCGGGCGTCGGCGTGCCGTACGTGGTGCTGACTACGAACCCGCCGCGGTATCCGTTCGTGAGATCAAGCCAACCGTTCGCGGCGACGGCAGTCCTTGGGCCGACGCCGGCGATGGGTGGGCGATTTACGTTGCAGTTCTATGACCCGCTGCGGACGACTGTTTCGGAAGGCGGCGCGCCGATCGCCAAAGACTTAACGGCGCCGCTCGCCTATGCGGCCTCGCAAGAGAACGACGATTGGGTGGTGAATTTTTTGCGGCCGGGCCACGACGATACGCTCGACGGTTTGCACATGCACGAGCCGTTTCAGCCGCAGAAGATTCCCGTCGTGCTGATTCATGGTTTGGCATCTGATCCGCTCACTTGGCTGCAGCTCGAAAATGATTTGCGAGCGCAGCCAGCAATTTTCGAGCGCTATCAGTTCTGGTATTTCCGGTACGACACGGGCGGGCCGTTTCTCGGCAGTGCTGCGCGACTGCGGCGAGAGTTGGCAACGATTCACCAAGTGTACGATCCAGCGCGGTGCAATCCGAACATGTCGCGGATCGTGCTGATCGGGCACAGCATGGGCGGGCTCGTCGGACAGTTGCAGGTTACTTATAGTGGCGACACCGTGTGGCAGGCGGCAGCGACGCAACCTTTCAACACGATCCTCACCGACCCGGCGACTCGGGCCGAACTGGCGGCGGCGTTCTTCTTTCAGCCGTCGCCGGATGTGACGCGCGTGGTTTACATTGCCACGCCGCATCAAGGCTCCAGCGATGCGACGCGGTTTGTGGGACGCCTGAGTTCGGCGATGGTTGAGGAGCGGCCGATCGCGGAGGCGCGGCGCGAGCAGTTGGTGCGGGATAACCCCGATGCATTCCGCGAAGAAGTCCGGCGGCGGATTCCGACGAGCGTCGATTTGCTCGAGCCAGACAGCCTCATATTGCAGTCGACGCAGCGGTTGCCCTATCGACAGGGGGTAGCGCTCAACACGATCATTGGCGATTATCGTTGGGCGAATTCTTGGGGGCCTTCGGATGGCGTAGTTTCCATTGAGAGCGCCAGCTTGAATGGTAGCCAAACGGAGGCTACGGTCGATGCACGACACACAGGTGTGCTGCGCAATCCCGAGACGTCTCGCGAAGTTTCGGCCATTTTGATGTGGCATGCAGTCGGGAATTGACGCGAACTTGCGTGGCCGAGGCGTGTCTTTGGGGGACTATGAGCCAATCATCTACTTACCGTTGGAATACGTCGGGCGCGACGGAGGCGTATGATGTCGCCGCGCCCGCTATTCATCCGTATTACGAAAAGGTCCAGGACGAAATCCTGGACCTTTTGTCGTTTGGGGCCGAGGAAGCGTTTGAGTTGGTGGATATCGGCGGCGGCTCGGGTCGATTGGCCGAGCGCGTGCTGGAGCAATTCGCCGGCGCGCGAGTGACGGTGGTCGATCAATCGGAGCCATTTCTGGCGCTCGCCGAGCGGCGGCTGGCGCGGTTCGCACCGCGGGCGGCATTTGTTCAGAGCCGGCTACAAGATGAGTGGAAAGAAAAACTGCAAGCCGCGCCCAACGTCATCGTGAGCACGTCGGCCATTCATCATTTAGAGCCGGCCGAGAAGCGTGCGTTGTACGCCAAATGCCATGCTGCCCTCGCCCCGGGCGGAATGTTTATCAATGGCGATGAGTATCGGCCCGAAAGCGATGCAGAGCTGCGGGCGCTTCTCGAAGAATGGTCCGTCCATATGAGCGACGCCATTGCGGCAGGCGGCATTCCAGAGTCTTTTCGCGCGACGCTCGATTTTTGGAAAGACCGCAACATCAACCGTTTTAGCGAGCCGAAAAAGAGCGGCGATGATTGCCATGAGACGCTCCCCACTCAAATTGGCTATCTCCAGGACGCCGGATTCAAGAATGTTCGAGCGACGTGGGCGGAGAAGTTGTGGGCAGTCGTGGTTGCCAAATAGAGTGGTTGATTCGAAGAAAAGACCTCTTCTGTCGCCCCGTTGGGGCTTTACGATTCATCGACCACGTTATCCAGTGGTTAACACCCCTGGCTATTAACTGCCGCCGCGTTGCGGCTGAATCGTTCGCGCAGATTTATAAACTTTCTCTAACCGACCGCCATCGGGCTTTCGGATTGACCAAATAAACCACGGCCGCGGCGAGCGCGATGAGCGGGAAGAAAACCGAGATTGAGTAGACGGCGCTCCAATAGAGTATTTCCTCGATCGTGCCGCCGTTCATGAACGGAGAGGTGTGGTGACGCGCGGCCACGACAGCGATGGCGATCGACGCCGAGATCACGGCCGCCAGGAGCGCGTACCGCCAGCCGTCAGTGTCTGCTGAGCTGGCTGTGGTTCGAGGCTGGCGTCGCAGCCAGACGACGTAGAGAACGAGGAGGCCGACGGCGCCGATGACGCTGCTGAGGAGCTGTAGCAAGAAGAAAGTGGTAATAACGGTGCCGTGAAACACGGTTACGACTCGGCGGAGCACGACGAAGTGTTGCACGGGCCAACCGTACCAGTGGGTGAAGGAATCCCAAGCGATGTGCGTCCAGCCGCCGATGAGGATCGAAATCACAGCGATGAGCAGGCCGCGGAGTGATGGCTTGGGCTTTTGGCGCGCCAATGGTGTGAGGGCGGCACGGTGGGGCTGTGGAAGGATGAAGCACAGCGGCCAACGCAGCAAATAGAACAGGCCGAGCAGCATCAGGCTCGCCGGCAAGCAATCGGTGACGAGGCCCGGCAGCGTGTGGGCAGTTTTGGCGACGTCAAACTGTTCGACGAAATAGCCGAAGTCGGGCGCCATGCTGCCAATGACGAGCGCCGAAAAGTTTAAGTGCTTGGGACAGCAGCGGCGTAGCGGGACGACGGCTAACGGATGGCTGAGCGTGTATGGCATGCGGGCCGCGATCTACTTCAGGGTGTCGAGTTTTGGCATTTCGTCCCACTTCATGAGAATTTTTTCCGGCCCGCCAAAAAAGTTCTTTGCCATCCAGATTTGCATCTTCTCGCGAGCATCGTCGCCGTAGACGCGATGTGAGTAGACGATCGCGGCACCCATGCCGTTGTAGATTTTGAAGCGAGAAAAATCGATTTCGCGGAAAGTAGGGCGGGTGAAGCCGATTTCGATGTAATGTTCCGCGGGCGCATCCTTGGTACGCGGGACGGAGTTTGTGCGAAGCACAAAGCCGCCGTGGTTCTTGTATCGGTCGAGAACCAAATTGGATTGCTTGGCGAGCGCCTCGCCGTCTTTGACGTCGCGGTATTGCCAGATAGTGACCATGTCGGTCCATTTTTCGAGATCTTCCTGCCCGGCGGGCGTGAACTCGTGCTGGTCGCCGCCGGTCCAGCGGTGGAAGTATTCGACGTCAGCGAATTTGAACGCGGCGGATTTGTCTTTGGAAGCTGCGGGTTCCTCGGCACTCCCAATCCCAGACGCGGCGATCGTGAACCACGCGATGAGTAAGAAGAGTTTCACCGACTTCATGAGAATAGAATGCAGATGCACTTTTTGAGTCTGACAGCTGGAGAAAACGACCTATTTTTCCGAGCGTTTGGGCGGCCCTTGGCGAAAGCCGATCGCGACGCGGTTCCAGGCATTCATCGTGGCGATGATGAGCGTGAGATCGACAATGTCCTTCTCGCTGAACTGTTGCTTGACCTCCTCGTACGCATCATCCGGAATGCCGGTGTGCGAAACGTTGGTGACCGTCTCGGCCCAGGCGAGCGCCGCTCGTTCGCGGTCGTCGTAGAACGTGGTTTCGCGCCACACGGGCAGGCAATCGAGCCGCTGCTGGGTTTCGCCATGTTCGCGAGCCTGGCGTGAGTGCATGTCGACGCAATACGCGCAGCCGTTGATTTGCGACGTGCGGAGGTCGACCAGCGCTCGCAGCCGCGGCTCGATGTTGGTGGATTTGAGGTAGGGATCAACGCTTTGCAGCGCTTTAAAACCGTCGGGGGCGACTTGTAGGTAAGCGATGCGGCGAGACATTTCATTCACCACGGGGATACGGAGTGCACGGAGGAAGAAATTGACAAGGCATTTAGACAGGATTTACAGGATCAGCGGGATAAGAATTCCTTCTTAAATCCTGTCCATCCTATAATTCCTGTCTAAATATTTTCGCTGCAATCGTCGAGTCAGCAAGGTCCATCGTCGTTTGTGCGCCAATAGTCGCTCATTAGTTCATGGGACCATGCTGGTTGGTGGACGGTTTCGCGCGGCAGGAACTCGTTCATCACGGGTTTGATATCGAGCACGGGCGTGCCGTCGATCGCGTCGAGCGCCAACACTTTGAGCGTCCGGCCTTCGCGGCCGAGAATTCGGACCATCGTGCTCCCCAGTCGGTTCGGCCGGTTCTTTGCCCGTTGTGCGAAGATGCCGACCAGCGGCCACGCGGAGTTGCCGCGCGGGTGGCGAGCGCCGGACGTGATTTTATCTGGCGTGACGCGATCGAATACATAGATGATTTCGGCGTGCGAAAAGTCTTCTATTCCAGCGAGGCTTTCTATTGGAACGTCGTCGCACAGCTCGATTTGGCTGACGACGTCGCCCCAATTGTCGTCGATCGCTTCGTCGCGTGGCGAGCGGACGATTCCGATTGGCCGCATTATGTAGGGACTGTTAGACATTTAGTGTTTTTCGGCAACGCTTCTTATTTGAAACTGTCCTCGAGTTACCAAGGTTCAAAACAATCATAACTGCGCTGCGAGATAATTCGGCCATCGCGAAATTCTAGAAAGGATGCGAACCGTCCTCGCATCTCGGCGCCCGGCTCTAATGTACCAAGTGAGATGGCTAGTGTTCCGATCCATCGAAATTCGACTGCCACTTGATCTCCATCAGCGATGATTCGATCAATTTCGTACCGCTGCGTGCTCATAACGCGCTGACCGCTAGCAGCCGCGTCGAGAATCTGCGCCAGGTTGCGTCGCGCGCCCGCTGGCATCAGCCGGTTTGGCAGTTCTTCTTGAACGATCTCCGGATGATAAAACGCGGCGAGCGATTCGCCGGTCACTCCGTTGGCAAGTGCTGCAAAATATTCGCGAGTGACGTCCGCAATATTTGCCATGAGCGTTTTTAATCGCTACAAATCGTGCCGTTAAGTTCGGCGTTCGATCGTCACGAACCAGGTTTTCGGGCCGCCTTCCGAAAACTTCGCACCCTTGAAATTCGGGTTGATTTCGAAGTAATTCGGTTCGATGGATTGGATTTGCCAGCCAGTGGCGAAGGCTGATTTCAATTCGTCGCGTGTAATGCGGCGTGGGCCGAACTCGCCGGGCTCCTCGTTGCTAAAGCACATGAGAAAAACGCGGCCGCCCGGGTTGAGGACGTGTGCCAGGCCGGCGACGTACTTGCGGCGATCGTCGTCGGTGAAGACATGGAACAGACCGGAGTCGACAACAGCATTGAAGCGATCGGTCAGCTCGGTGAGCTTCGTCGCGTCACCGACGCGGAAATCAACTTTGAGATTTCGCTCTGCAGCTTTCGCGCGGGCGCGGCGAATCGGTTCCTCTAAATAGTCGAGGCCGGTGACTTGGTGGCCCTTCGCGGCGAAGTACAGGGCCATGTCGCCCGTGCCGCAGCCGGCATCGAGGATGGGGTCTTTCACGTGATCCGCAATCGCGGCGAACGCGGATTGGATGCGGCCGATATCCCAGGGCGCTTCGCCGGCGTAGGCTTCTTGGAACGTTTGAGGGGTGGGAACTTGTGTCATGCGGGGGCGCCTCCATATCAATTATTGCTGGCAACGACATTCTGAAGCTTGGCCGCTTTCTGAGCACTTCGGATCGTCTCGTAGACGGATCGCGCCTCAGGAATCAATTCGAATTGTGGTACGGATTGGGGGCCGAGGCCCGGCCACGGCATGTTCCCGTACATCGATTGCCAAAATGGGACTTGGCCGAATGTTATGGTGCCGACTGCTCCACTTTTTTCGGTCAGCGAGACATCGGTGAGCGTATCGAGGCTCAGCGATTTTGTTTGTTTGTAGAATAGACCTGAAATGATGATGATCCGCTCGGAAGTGACGCCGTAGGCGGTGTTAGCGCGTAGGCGAGCGTCAGCCCAAAACCGGCCGATGATCATGTAAAGCCCGACCAGCACGAATGGGATGCCCCAGATTTTGAACTCAATTGGCGCGTTTGTCGTTACGGCGCTGAATTCCCAAAAGATCGCGAAGCCGCCCCACATCAAGCTGAAGGGAATGAGGAACGCATCGCAGCCGCGAAGGAAGACGCCTTGTTGCGGTTCGCCGGACCAAAGGAGCTGCTCGCCGGCGGTAAGTTGTCCGCGAATAATTTCTTCAGGTATTTTCCACATGCTTCGCCAAAACGCTGCTGCCGGTTATGTGGATCACATTGTACTGTCACGGAAGGTGTAGCACAGCACACGGCAAATGCGATGCGGTAGCACGTTAAGACTTTTTCTTCTTGGTTTTCTTTTTCTTTGGCCAGCCCTCTTTCATTTGCTCGTAGCTTTCGCGACTGATCGTTGATTTTTTCTTGCTACGACTTTTACCCGCTTTCTTGCGACGATTGATATTTGCGACGAGCGAGTTTTTCTTTTTCAATTTTTTGGTGCTGCCCGACTTCTTGCGGACCGCCTTCTTCTTTCGAGCCGATTTTTTCTTGGCCATCGCTAGCTCCGTTTCTTCTTGCGAGTGCCGTCCGCGAATACCATCTGCCGATGAGTAAGTCGCGCTACTTGAATCCCATCACAGGGTGCGGAACATACGGCGCTTCGAGGCGTGCGACTTCCTCGGGCGACAGTTTTAATTCGACTGCCGCGACGGCGTCGCTGAGATGCTCTGGTTTGGTTGCCCCGATGATCGGCGCGGTGACGTATGGCTTCGACAGATGCCAGGCTAGTGCGATTTGAGCCATCGGCACGCCCCGCTGGGCGGCGAGTGCCTGCAGCGCGTCGACGGTTTTGTGGTCGGCATCCTCAGTTGGTACGTACAGCGTCGAGCCGAAGGCGTCCCTCGTGCCAGTGGACCGGGCGGTGCCCTCGGTCTTCCACGGCCGGGCCAGTCGGCCGCGGGCGAGCGGGCTCCAGGGAATTACGCCGACGCCTTCGCTTTGGCAAAGCGGCATCATTTCGCGTTCTTCCTCGCGGTACATGAGGTTGTAGTGGTTCTGCATCGAGATGAATCGGGCCCAGCCGTTTTGATCGGATAGATAGAGCGCCTTAGCGAATTGCCAGGCGTACATGCTGCTCGCGCCGATGTAGCGGGCCTTGCCGGCGCGCACGACGTCGTTGAGCGCTTCGAGTGTTTCTTCGATCGGTGTATCGTAGTCCCAGCGGTGCGTCTGATAGAGGTCGACGTAGTCCGTGCCGAGGCGGCGGAGGCTGTTGTCGATTTCGGTGAGGATCGCCTTGCGCGAGAGCCCGGCGCCATTGGCGTCTGGCCGCATCCGTTGATGTACCTTCGTTGCGAGCACGATCGTTTCACGCGGGGCCATCTCTTTGAGCAGCTTGCCAACGATTTCTTCGCTGGTGCCGTCGGAGTAAACATTCGCCGTATCGAAGAAGTTGATGCCGGCATCGAGCGCCTGCTTGATGAAGGGGCGCGTTTCTTTTTCAGGCAGCGACCACGGATGGGGGCCGCGATCGGGCACACCGTAGCTCATGCAGCCGAGACAGATACGGGAGACTTTGAGGCCGGTGTGGCCGAGGCGGGTGTAGTTCATCGAGGAAGGGGAGGGGCTAGGGGCTGAGGACGGCTTATGCAAACTTTGAATGGAGGATCATCGATCTTACTCGTCTTCACCGAGGGAGGCAGGGTTCATAGTGTTTACGTGTTGGCGATCGCGAACTTTTGACCACCATAGGAGCAACGGTCCCCACATTGGGAAAAGTATAATATATTGAGCCATCATGCCGCCGTTGGAAACTCCTGTCGCGGCCCCCACGCTTCGTCCGATGGTTGGCTCGAGCCATAATGACCCTACGGCGAAAAAGTATCCGACTTCGAAGAGAAGTATTAATGTAACGAGACGTACCCACCTCAGCCGCGATCGCACGAGGTCGATACCGCACACGAATAGGATGAGATAACAAGCGACGCAGATGCCCGACATCGTGTAGAAAGCCGGATAAAAATACGGTTCATTGCCGTTTTGGAGCATCGGCTCAAACACGCCGCGCGCAGCACCGATGATGATTGGTACGCTATACAAAATTCCTAACAATGACGTTAATATTGCCACTATCCCTACAATGATCGCCGGAACATTGGTCACGCGCATGTTCGTCGACGACTTTGTCTCGCGCAATGTGGAATCTTGTTCCATAGCGGAACACCAGCTATTTATCTTTAGGATCTGATCTGGGTGCGATTTCGACCGATTCGATACCGCCGTTTTTCTTGAGGTCGGTGTCGTATTTGACTTTCGCTTCGAGCCGCACGTTCTTGAAGCCTTCGATCGTCGCTTTAGGTGGCGTGTTGTAGCCGGAACCCGGCTTCGTCACGACGATCTCTTTGATTTTGCCGCCGTCGACAAGCGCGTACGCTTCGGCGGGTTTGACGGGCCAGAGCTCGCCGTTTTGCGGGCGGAAGCGGTAGTAGTTCGCGACCTCGTCCATCCGGTCGTTGGTCACGTTCAGCGGTGCGAGCACCTTCATCAGCGCTTGTTTGTTGCGACGCGCTTCTTCTCCGGTGGGGCCGCGACCGCGCGCGGGCGTGACACCGCTGAAGGCTTGGCGAAATTCATCCGGCTTCACGCCGAGGCCGGCGGCCATCAGGTTAATCGGCCGGCCGTAGTCGTTCTTGCCGAGCTCATGGCCGCCGGAAAAGGTGACGGGGACTTTGGATTCATCAGCTCGCGCGATTTTGGCCATGGCTGCGAAAGATATTGTGAGAACGCACGCGATCACACGTGCAAACAAAAGGCAGTTTGAGTTGCGGACCATCGATTTTCCTTTGCAATTTGGAAACATCAGTCTAATGGCCGCCGGCGGAGATCGTCCACAAGCAGCCGATACCGCGGTATTTCGACGAGAACAAACGACCGCGGAAGAAATCGACGGAATTCAAAAAACCACATAGGCAAGTCGTTACTGCTCACGGAGAGAGTCGCCCTGCGCCTTGTTTAGATCAATTCGCAGAATGATATTCTCGTCCCAGCGCCCGTTGCGAGCACCGCCGACGAAAAGGCTGACCGCATCGTTCGATCCGACCAGCAGGAAGGGCGTTACGTGGCCAAAGCGATCTTCGTCGCCCCCGCTGCGCGGAGCGAGCACGCCTTTCGGTTTCCATACGAGGCCATCGGTGCTCGTGGCGCAGCGCGTGCCCTCGCTGCTTTCGTACACCATCGCGTAGCCTTGGCCGATGCGGACGACATGCACGCCGCCTGCGTTCTCGCCGAACACGGGGCTAGTTTGTGGACGCGACCAATGGATGCCATCGCGAGACTCGGCGTATCCGACGGCGCGCGTCGAAACTTCCGCCACAGGAGCTCCGCTCGCTGGCGCGCCTGCGGGCAGGTCCTTCCGGCCGTCGTACCACATGCGAAACCGCTCGCCTTCGACGAGCACGCTGGGTCTGCCCACGAGCAGCGAATCCCAGTTGCCGGGCGCCGAAGGACGTAACACGACGCCGCGCTGCGACCAATGAATGCCATCGCCGGAAGTGGCCAACGCGATTTCGTCGTGAACTTCTGTCCCGGCGCGCGAATAGTACATGAAGTATGTGTCGCCGCGCTTGACGACGCTCGGGTCGTTTACGTGATTGGCGGTTGGGTCCTCGAGCACGACGCCGAGTTGCTGCCAAGAGCGGCCGTCTTGCGACTCGGCAAGCTGGATGCGGTCGTGGCCGTCGCGGCCCTGGCCACCGAACCACATGCGGAAGTGGCCGTTTTCGATGAGTATCTCGGGAGCGTAGACATTTCCCTTGCCGTGCGGGGCGGATTGGGCGTCGCCGCTGGGCGTGAACACGACGCTTACTGGCGTTGCTGTCGATTCGTCGCCCGCGTGGGCGTAGGCAGTTAGCAACAACACCGCGCCGATCGGGAGCATTCGACTATTAAGCACTACTGCCATGTCGGGCTCCTGGGAAGTGCGATTGGACGGTCGACTCAGCGAAAAACTGGGAGTGCGGCGCGATATTCCGCATGCGCGCCCATGATGGCATCATGGCATGCAGTGCAAACAAGCCCGGACTCTTGGCCGTCGTGCGTGCCTTGGTGATCGTGGTCGATGACGCACGGCAGAAGTGCGAACCGCGCTCGAATCGCCGGTCGATCCAGCCAACAGGCAAAGTACACCCATTCGCGGCAGTTGCTGGTCCACGGTTGGCCGCGAAAAGTAATCGGGATGTTGGTTGCGATAAGTGCTTGTTCAAGTTGTGCTAAATGTTCGCAGACCATCGGTGCTACATTTCGATTCACGCGGCGGGGTGCCACTGGAGTCCTGCCGGCAAGCTGAAACCCGCATATTCGATGTGCAACACGCGGCGGTGTCGGGGACTTGTGGAGCGGCTCGATGCATGCAGCAGCAACGGCCGCATGAGCATTACGTCGCCGGCGTTGGCGATACAGTAGTTCGCATTCTTCGTTGAGCTAAATTCTTGAATGCGCTCATTGGATAGGATTCCAAACTTGTGGGAACCGCGGATCACGCGGAGAGCGCCGTTCGACTCGTCGACGTCGTCTAAATGGATTCGAACAGCTAACATATGCTCGAGAATGGGCGCTGGCGGTCGAACATGAGTGATTCCGTCCTTCGTGCTCCACAGGCCGAATCCTGCCACATCCCACTTCGCTTCAACTGCGATGGATGTATCTTGATGCCAGGCAACTAGCCAGTTTGAATCGGCCGACTTGTCGAAATAGATTCCGCGAACTGCGATCGGCTCACCGGTTAAATGAGGACGCACATGCGCTAGCAGGTTTGGATCGCGCGCTAACTGGGCGACGCAAGGCAACGTCAGAATACCGCGTCGTCCAGCTCTCGGGACGGGGCCGAGTTCGGCGATCAAGCTTTGCAGCGCAGTCGGGTCGAAAACTGACGCTACAATTTCGAAGCCAAGCTCGTCGACGTCGCTGATCATCGACAGTCGTCAATGCGATCGAAATCGATCTAAACGCTGATCTTCCCAATCTTCACGCGCGTGAAGATGTGGCGTTCGCCGGTCTTCTTGCGGAAGTTCTTGCGGCGACGCATCTTTTGAATGACGAGCTTCTCGCCCTTTTCGGGGCCGATCACTTCGGCGGCGACGGTCGCGCCCTTCACGTGCGGCGAGCCGAGTTTCGCATCGCCGGAGCCGCCGACGGCCAGGACGGATTCAAAATTGAATTTCTCGCCGGCGGGCACATCGCGATAGGCGACAAGCACTTCTTGTCCTTCTTCAACTCGGTGCTGACGGCCCCCGTCACTAATGATGGCGTACATGATTCAACTCTCGCGATGCGGAAAACTCGAAGCGGCCGGCGGAACCGGCCGAAACAGGTAGCCCATCAATTTAACAGGAAATCGCCCGGTCGTCGACCGGCAATAAACGCTGGAAAACAGGGTTCGCGAGAGCACTTTCAGAGCCATCACCGCGGGAGATCTTCCTCATTCCAGCCCAACGGCGGCCCTAACAATTCCAATCCGTACGTGGCGAAAAACTGGTGCATCTCTTGGACGCTCAGGGCCTCGTGAAACGCTGGGTTCCCGTCAAACTTGCCGAGCGCGCGGAAGAATTCCTCCATCTTGCCGGCTGGCTGGTAAACGTTGATTACCTTGCCCGGTTTGTCGGTTATGTTGCACCACAGATGGGAAACCTTCCGCGGAATGAACACGGATTCGCCTGGACCGACGCTGAACTGTTTTTCGTCGATCCGAACTTCGATCTCACCTTCGACGACGTAAATCCATTCGTCCTGATCGTAGTGCAGATGCTGCGGCCAGCCGGCGTTCGCGGTCATCTCGAAAATGCACATCGCTCCGGCCGTGTCCTGTGATGACAACTTGCAATCAACGGGATCGCCGGTCGGGCCACCGAGTTTGATGTGCTCGCCGAATCGGTCGTCGCCCGCGGCTACGCTGAGTCCCTGGAACAGTTCTTCGGTCTTCATCGTTTTCGTTCCCTTCAAATGCCCGATTGTTTTGTCGATGGTCTCGATCAGCGTGCGCGTGCGGCTGAGATTCTCTTCCAACACCTTTCGATGGGATTCGAGGGCCGCGATCTTTTCGAAGTCGGCTCGGCCGACGATCTCTTTGATCTGCTTCAGTTCGAACCCCAGCTCGCGATAGAACAGGATTTGCTGGAGGCCGAGAAGCTGCGGCTCTTCGTAGAATCGGTACCCGTTCGCGCCGACATGTGCCGGTTTCAACAGACCGACTTCATCGTAAAAATGAAGCGTTCGGACGCTGACGCCGGACATCGCTGCGACTTGTTTAACGGTGTAGGCCATCGATCATTCTGTTGTAGCTGGCCTCTGCGAGGCCGGTGCGTTCGCCCGGGGTCACAGACCCCGGCTACGGTAATTCAACCGGGCTTACAGAGCCCGGTTACAGCTTTGAAAACTGATTTAAGTATTTTCGGGAATAACGTAACGTGAGGGTCAAGCGATAATTTTCGCCGATGCGAAGAATTCCGAGATTTATGCCGGCTTGGCGAATGAAAACTGCACCGGCTTCGCGACCAACTTCCAATCGGAGGCTTTCATCACGATCGACTGGGTCAGCGAACCCGCGTTGAACGCCACTTTGTCTTCCACCGTTCCGATCGCCGAGTCGCCAAAGAGCTCGAACGGCAAAATGGGCTGACCGAACGGCGGTACCGACCCAGGCACGAGGCCCGTCAATTCGAGAAGCTCCTCCTTCGTGGCGAAGCGCACGCTGCGAATCTTCAGCTCCTGTTTGACGCGCTTCGCGTCTAATTGCGTATCGGCTGGCAAGATAAACAACCGAAATGCTTCGTCTGTTTTGAGCAGAAGCGCCTTGGCACCGACGGCCATCGATTCGCCCCGCACGCGCGCCGATTCCTCGGAGGTGTGCGTCGGTTCGTGCGAGATTTCCTTGTACGCCACGCCCGCGCTGGAAAGCAGATCACGAATTTGTGTAAAAACTTGGTCCGACATAACAAGTGTGCGATAATCGTCCCATGCCAACCGACGCCTGCCTCAACGCAAAATCATTCGATCATGTTACGCTGATTTGCGCCGACCTTGAAGCGACGCGCCGATTCTATATCGATGTGATCGGTATGAAAGAAGTCGCGCGGCCGGCGTTCAATTTCCCTGGCCTGTGGTTCGAACTCGCCGGCGTACTCATTCACGCCACGCAGCAAAGCCGCGAATCGGGCCCCGCCGGTTGGGCGAAGGGGGGCACGATTACGGCGCGAAGCCACCACATTGCGTTCGCCGTCGACGATGTATCGAAGTCGGTGGCAGTGGTCGAGAAGCTCGGAGTGCGAATCGCTTCGCCGCTGCAACAACGACCAGATGGCTTCAGGCAGCTCTACCTTTACGACCCGGATGGGCATCTGGTTGAGCTGGTTTCCACGTAAGCGAGCGCATCAACTTGATTTCACGCGCCGACTCATTTTTCCTCGAGTCCATACTGCCGAATTTTGTCGAACAGCTGGCGGCGGCTAATTCCCAACAAGCTCGCCGCCTGCGTCCGGTTCCAATTCGTCTGCTCGAGCGCCTGGCGGATGACGCGCGTTTCGGTTTCCGCGAGGATCTCCTTCAGCGGTAATCCTGAACCCGCGGCGCGCCTGCCTTCATCCTCACGATTGTGCTGCGCCAGTTCCGTGGACGATTGAAAGTCGTCCGGCAATATCGGACGACCGCGTGCCACGGTTGCGGCACGGGTCAGCGCGTTTTGTAATTCCCGCACGTTGCCTGGCCAAGGCTGCAACTCGAGCCACTCAATTGCTTCGGCACTCAGCGTCAGATCAGGCCAATCGTATTTTTCGGCCAGCTGGCGCACAAAATGCTCGGCCAACAGCGCGATATCTTCTCGTCTCTCTCGTAGCGGTGGTAAGGATATCGTCACGACGTTGAGACGATACAAAAGATCCTCGCGAAATCGCTTATCGGCGACCATCGCGTTCAGATCCTGGTTAGTCGCCGAAATCACGCGGACATCCACGGTGAGTTGTTCGTTGCCGCCTACGCGCTCAAATTGACCTGTTTGCAACACTCGCAATAACTTGGCCTGAAGTTCGACATCGAGGTCGCCCACCTCATCGAGAAAGAACGTCCCCCCATGTGCTTGCTCGAACCGTCCGATGCGCCGCGACACCGCGCCAGTGAACGAGCCGCGCTCGTGGCCGAACATCTCGCTCTCCAATAGCGTGGGGCTGAGCGCCGCACAATTCACTTTCACGAACGGGCCGCCCGCCCGGTCCGAGCTTTCGTGAATCGCTGTCGCTACAAGCTCTTTACCCGTGCCGCTCTCACCGAGAATCAATACGGCTTCACGGGTCTTTGCCAGGCGGCCAATCGTCTTGAAAATCTGGAGCATCGCCGCCGCGCGGCCCAAGAACCTGTCGGTGGGAACCGGTTCGGTATTTCGCTGGCCCGCGCTCAGTGCACGCACTTGCGCTATGAGCGATTGCTGCTTTAAAGCGCGTTGAACCGTAAGTAACACTTCGTCCAAGTCGAACGGCTTCGAAATGTAGTCGAAGGCCCCGAGCTTCATCGCCTCGATTGCGGCCTGGCTGCCGCCGTAGGCAGTGATCACGATTACCGGGGTTGTTTCCAGGACGTCCTCAAACTCGCGCAGCAATTCCAAACCCGTCTTACCCGGCATCTTCAAGTCGAATAGCGCAAGATCGATACGGCCAGCGGACAGCTGCTCCGCCGCGGCCGTTCCATCGGCCACGTCCACCACTTCATAATCTTCCGAACGAAGGAGCGTGGCTAAGTTGTGCCGAATGGTCGGATCGTCATCCGCGACCAAGATGCGCGCCGTCGTTCGCCGCTTAGTGCTCATGCTCTAGTCACTCGGGCAATGTCACTTGAAAAGTCGCCCCCGGCGAACCTTCAACGTATTCTATCCGCCCGCCATGTTGTTGAACGATTTCGCGGCAGAGCGCCAATCCCAGTCCCGTGCCCTCGGGCCGCGTTGTAAAAAATGGTTCAAACAGACGTTCCCGCTGCTCGATTGGAACACCGTTTCCCGTATCGCTTACTCGAAGTCGCAGTTCTCGGCCGCGATCATCCCATTCCGTGCTCAAGCGCAACCGCCCACCGTCTGGCATAGATTGCAGCGCATTTTGAACCAGATTCACGATGACCTGGTTGAGCGCATTGGCGGAACCGGCAATCGGCCGAGATCGCCCATCGAAATCTCGCTCGATTGATACGCCTTGCGATGCCGCCTGCGCCGAGAGCAGGTCCAACGCTCCGCCGAGCAGCGCATTTACATCGACCGGTTGTCGTTCAACGTGATCGGCCCGTGAAAAATACAGCAGTTGCGTCACCGTCTCGTTCAACCGGTCGACCGCTTGAACCACCGACTCCATCGAGCCCTCGTTCCGAGAATTCGGCAGTCGCTGCCAAAGTTGAACAGTGGAGCGAATGGCCGCCAGAGGGTTTCTTACCTCGTGTGCAACGCCGGCAAGTAGCTTTCCTAGCGCCGCTAAATGCTCCGACCGGCGAAGTTCCTCTCGCAGCCGCAACTCACTTAGCCGTTGGTTCTTAAGCGACCGGCCAAGATTCACAAGCAGCAATGCCGCGAGCGCCAGGCCCAAAATGGCCATCCCGGTCGACGTCTGATACCGCCGCACCTGGCTCGTAAGGCTCCGCGGATCAATGAGCCGGTACATGACCCAGGCCGCCGCCTTCGCCGGCCGTTCGCTACCGACCGGCGCTGTGACGATCATCACCTCGCTCGCTTCGACATCGTGCACTGAC